>CAZYHO010000294.1:0-6406 GCA_964647495.1 uncultured Akkermansia sp.
CGAACTCGAACACCAGCGCGAGCAGTGGCTGAAAAACTCCCGCGCCACCGCGATCAGCAGCAGCCGCTGAGCCGCCCACCATGAACCATGAACCATGCACCATGAACCATGAACCATGCACCATGAACCATGCACCATGAACCATGAACCATGAACCATGAACCATGAACCATGAACCATGAACCATGAACCGTGCACCCTGAATCCCTCGCCCTTGACCGGCCGCCTCGCGTGCGCCCCATTCCCGGATGGCACTCGACACAATCTCATCCGTCGCCGGCACCGCCGTGCACGTCCCCGGAAATGACATCGATACCGACCGGATCATCCCGGCCCGGTTCATGAAATGCGTCACGTTCGACGGTCTCGGCGAGTACTTCTTTTACGATGTCCGCAAGAATGCCGACGGCACCGACGTCCCGCATCCGCTGAACGATCCGCTCCACGCAGGCGCCAAAATCCTGATCACCGGCGCCAACTTCGGTTGCGGCTCGTCCCGCGAACACGCCCCGCAGGCGCTCTACCGCTTCGGGCTCCGCGCCGTCATCGCCGAGAGTTTCGCCGAAATCTTCTTCGGCAACTGCGTCACCCTCGGCATCCCCTGCGTCACCGCTACCCACGATGACGCCGTCGCCCTGGGACGGCTGGTCGAGGAAAACCCCTCCCTCCCCGTCGTGGTCGACGTCGAGCGCAGCCGCGTCTTCTACGGGCTCGACGGAGCGAAACACTTCCCGGTCCACATCCCGGAAAGTGCCCGCGAAGTGCTCCTCGCCGGCAAGTGGGATCCCATCGCCGATCTCCTCGAAGGCGAAGCCGCCACCGCCGCCACCGCCGCCTCCCTGCCGTACATGGCGCGCTGAATGCGCCCCGGCGCGCAGAATGCCCTGTGGAAACCTCCCCCACAGGCGTTCCCTGCCCCCGCCGTCCCGCCCCGCCACCCGCTCCCCGGGAATCGCCGAATCCCGCCCGTCCCCCCAACTATTTGCTCCCCATGCGGGCGGAAAGTTGGTAATATCAGCAGCCACCGGGAAAACCGCCCATTCCCACAACGAACTTTTTTGGAATTTTGACGAAACTGCCCCATACTCATGCCTTGCCGAGCGGTTCAACCAGCCCGGTCCTCAACTTCACCCATATCCCATAAACGCCAGTCATCGCTCTGCCCCTGCCATGAACGCCGCCGCCGCCGTCACCCCGATCGCGTTTTCCCACGCGGGCATATCGACGGCGGCGCCCACCGCGAACGGAGCGACACCCGCGGCAAACCCGGCCGCCACCGCGCCGCCCAAAATCGAGCGCCTCGGGCCGACCGGCCAGGGTCCGAGTCGCAAGGGCGCGAAAGATCTCATCATCGAGCGCTTCGAGCAGAAGTTCATGCTTCACCCGCGGCTCGTCGCCCCGGTCCGCGAGTTCATCCGCCCGTTCTGCATCCCCGATCCCAACGGCCGCGGCGAAATCCCCGAGTACATCGTCACCACACTCCAGTTGGACACCCCGACGATGGACCTCGCCCTGGCCAAGGAACGCAAGGCCTTTTCCCGCTTCAAACTGCGCATCCGCACCTACGGAGTCGACGCCCCGCCCAAAGCCCCCATCTTCCTCGAAATCAAACGCAAAATCGGCAACGTCATCATCAAGAGCCGCGCCAAACTCAACCGCTCCACCTACCACGAAAAAACCGTCACCCACCCGGACACCGCCGCCCTGCTCAAGAACCCGAAGGACAATGCCGTCCAGCTCGAATTCTGCCGGGTCGCCAACGAAATCGGCGCCCGCCCGAAAATCCTCATACGCTACATCCGCGAAAGCTACTTCGGCGCCAACGACGACTACGCCCGCATCACCTTCGACCGCCGCATCAGCTACCGCCGCACCCGCGACTGGCTGCTCCCGGGGCCCGAGGTCGCCGAGTGGAAATACTGGCGCCCGATGGACGTGCAGGAGGCGTTCCGGCGCGACTACGCCGCCTACATTTTCGAGCTGAAGTCGATGCGCGACTCGCCGACCTGGATGCTCGAAACCATCGAACGCTTCAACCTCGTGAACACAGGATTTTGCAAGTACGCCACCGCCTGGCGCCTCGAATCCCTCCAACGCGGCTTCACCTACACAATCGAGGGAGCGAACTCCACGTATTGACAGGCCCTGAGGCGCCTGCTCTTACTGGCCCCGCTTCCAACAAGCCGCACTTCGGCCGCCCGGCTTCCGGCCGCGGGTTCGACCGACCCCCATTCCGCTGATGCAACCCATAGAGATCGATCCGTTTTTCAATTCCCTCGGCTCCACCCGTTCCCTGGAACCGATGGAGGCCTTTTACTCGCTGTGCGTCGCCTTCATTCTCGGGCTGGTGCTCGCCAACATCTACCGGTGGACGCATCAAGGGTTCTCGTACGCGCGCTCGTTCCTCCACACGCTGGTCCTCGCCACCATCGTCGTCTGCATCATGATCATGGCCATCGGAAACAACATGGCCCGCGGTCTCGGCATCCTCGGCGCCATGGCGTTCGTGCGCTTCCGTACGCCCATCCGAGATCCGCGCGACATCATCTTCCTCTTCGCCGCCCTCGCCGTCGGCATCGCCTGCGGCGCCCAGGTCTTCATGATCGGCATCATGGGGACCATATTCTTCTGTTTTGCCGCCATGTTCCTGGCGTGGTCGCCGTTCGCGTCGCGCCGCGAGTTCGAGGGCCTGCTCCGTTTCATGCTTCCCGCCGGCGGCCGCGGCATCGAGCGCCTCAACGAAATCGCCAGCCAGTATTGCGCCTCGTGCGAAATGATCGCCATGCGCGAAGCCATCCAGGGCGAGGTCCTCGAATACTCCTACCAGGTCCGCCTCCTCGATCCATCGTACAAGGTGGACCTCGTGGACGCGGTCGCCAAAATCCCGGATATTTCCGAGGTCAGCCTGATCATGCAGCGCACCACCGTCGAAATCTGACACCACCCGCCATCCCCGACACGCTTCGCACCTTCAACGCCGCGCCCGCACCCCGCACTTCGCACCAGGAATGAGCGAGTTTCACCCCAATCGAGTCAAACCACACCGCCCCCGTTTCACGCTGCGGCGCCTGCTCAATTTCTGGCCGCTGTTCATCTGGATCGCCGTGCTCGGGCTCGCCTTCTGGTCCTACAACAAGGGAGTGAAATTCACCCGCATGAACGGCCTGGTCGATCCGATCCAGGAGGCCGTGGCCGCCGACGAGGACTCCCGCATCCTCGAAATTCTCGTCAAAACAGGCACCCCGGTCAAAAAGGGAGATCCCGTCGTCCTCCTCGATTCCGCCGTGCTCGACGCCCAGATCAAGAAACTCGAAGCCGCGATCCGCGCGGACCTCCAGGACCGCTTGCTCGGATACGACCTCGACCTCACACGCATCAAATCGGAGTACCGTCGCATCATGCGCGAGCAGGCCTCGGATACCGGCGAGCTGGAGGCGGTCGATGAGCAGATCAAGAACATCAATGACCTGATCGACAGGCTGAAAACCGATTTCGAGAAACAGTCGATGCGAAACCAGACCGCGGAGTTGATGTTCGAAGCGGAGAAGGATCGCTCCCGGCTCATGGCCACCACGGGACTCTACAAGGGACAACTCGAGGCATTCCTGGCAGACATCGAACGGCTCGAAGCAGAAATCGGGAGAATTCGCGAGGTGGTCGAACATGGCGATCCGGAATCGCTGGCCTCGGCCAACGGGGATCTGTCCGAGCTGCAGGAACTCCGCATTTTGCGGGAGCGCATGACGCTCGCATCGAGCCACGACGGTGTGGTCGACCGCGTGGAGCGCGACAACGGCGAGTTTGTCCTGAAAGGGGAAACAATCGTGCGCATCGTCGCCTATCCCGAGGTCATTCGCGTCATGCTGCCCAACGACCAGATCGGGCAGGTCAAGGTCGATGACCCGGTGTGGGTGTCGGCGAGCACGGACCGGTACATTTACTACAAGTCAAAAGTGTTGAACCTCTCGCCGCGCGTCACGAATGCCCCCAACACGACCAGCCCGCTGCCGAACCAGGTGTTGCACGGCCAGGAAATCATCGTGGACTACCCGCAGGAGAGCCGCTTTTACCCCGGCCAGCCCGTCATCGTCCACACCGAGGAACCGGGCAAGATCCCCCTCATCACGCGGCTGTTCGGAGGCCGCGGCCGCTCCGAACAGTAGGCCGTCCACATCCCACCGCCACAGAGATGCGCGCCGCCACCCGCCTGTCACCACCCGCCATCCCCGCCCGCCGCGCCGTCTGGGCCGCCGTCATGGCCGGTTGCGGTTGCTTCCTCTCGACTCCCGCCCCGGCCAGGGCGCCCGGCGTCACACCGCCGCCCAACCTCCGCCCGTCCAAGTCCGCACAGTCCAGGTCCGCACAGACCGAACCCGCGAAGGCCACCACGTCGCAGGACGCCAAGCCCGCCGCCTCCAAGCGTAAACAAGTCGACCCTCCACGGCCCGACTTGCCGGCCATCCCGGCGCCGCCCGACGACGGCCCGCTCACCCGCAGTGACCTCATCCAGCTCGGGATCCAGTCGCATCCGGATTTCTGGCGCTTCCGCGGCGAGGTCGCCTACTACCTCCAGGCCGAAGAGGCCGCCTATGACTGGCAGGATCCCGAACTCCGCGTCGGCTTCGACCACGAATTCGAATCCGAACTCAGGCGGCCGTACACCGAGTCCAGCTCATTCGAAACAACCGAACGCGGATACTTCGACACCACCACCCGCTCGTTCTTCACCGAAAGCGACGGCATCCCACCAAACCCCTTTACCTATTCCGGCTCGACATTCGAGCGCGAACGCACCCGGCAGGACCGCTACACCCGCGCCGAAAGAGTCAGAAAAGTCAGGCCGGGCAAATACGAATCCATCATCGACGAAACCGTCTACGAGGTCGAACGCCGCAACGAGTCGAGCCGCCGAAGCCAGGCCGGCCCGGAGAGTCTCAGCGAAAACCGGAAAGAATCCGAAAAATCGAACCGCCGCGTCGTCAGCCGCTCACGCGAACGCCGCCGCCATCCGAACGACGTCTACGGCAACGATCAGGTTTTCGTCACCGTCCGCTTCTTCATCCCCAATCCCATGGACATGAGGGCGCGCGCGGCCCGCGCCCGCGCCGAGGCCGGCCTCTCCAGCCAGCGGATGCGCACCGAATTGCGCGACCTCGTCTTCGACGTCGGGCGGCGCTACGACGAATTGCAGTACCGCCACGCCTGGCACCAGGCGAACCTCCGCCTGCTCGACCTCATGCAGCGCAACCTCAAGGAGATCGAGCAGTCCGTCGCCGATCTCGGAGGCGCCGCCGCCGGCATCGCCAATCTTTTCGATCCCATCGAACTGCCGCGCGCGCGCCTCGAAGTCAGCAAGGCCCGCGAGGAAGTCTTCGATTCGAGCCGCAGACTGGCCCTCGTCAAAGAAGAACTCGGGCTGCTCTGCGGCATCGACGACCCAAGCCGCATCCTCCTCACCAACACCCTGCGGTTGCGCCAGATCGACCAAGACCGCCTCGACCTCGTCCCGCTCGTCGAACTGGCCCGCATCCATCGCCCCGACCTCGGAGAAATGAAGGCCCGCGGCGAGGTCGAGCGCGCCCGCTTGCGCGAGGTGAAGGTGGCCCGCATCCCGTGGATCCAGGATCTGCGCGTCGGATACGTCCAGACGACCGCCGACGGCTACCGGGATCAGGACGAGATCACCGCCCTGCTCACGTTCAACCTGCCGCTCTTCTCGTGGTGGCAGAACAAGGCGCACCGCCAGCACGAGGAGGCCATGGCCAATTTCGAGGAAGCCCATCGCCTCATGGGCCAGCGTATCGACAACCAGGTCGCCTTCGCCATCCGCTCCGTTCACGAAGCCGCGCAATCACTGGAGGAATTCAACCGCGGAGAGACCCTCCTCCGCGAGGACCTGAAGAAAAACTCCGACGAAGCGAGGATCGTCGGCGGCGACAGAGGCAAACGCATCCTGCTCGCCTCCGAGGAACAGGAAGTCAAATCCGGCCGCGGCCGGCTCCAGGCGCTTTACCACTACAACCAGGCCGTCGCCCACCTCGAACTCGCCATCGGCATCCCCATCGAGGAGGCATTCGCGCCGGCCACGCCGGCGGAGTCGAAATAATTCTGCCTTGTTGTATTCCGGTGTGCGGTTCAGCGGTACACGGTACACGGATCAGAGGTGTTCGGTGCGAGGACACAGGCCCGCATCAAAACTCGGACATCAAAGCGAAGCTCTGGGGTGGGACGCGATCCTCCGGGCGCGTCAGCGGTTAGCGCGTGCAGGGGATAGCCCGGTTCCCGATTCTCCCGAGACCCCCGAGCAGGAGACGAACGATTTGTCGCATCAGGCATTCGCGCTTTCCGTCGCGGGCGTCTTCCGAGGATCGGCATCCCCCCATGGCCTCAGACTCGGGAACCGCTC
>CAZYHO010000295.1:0-6395 GCA_964647495.1 uncultured Akkermansia sp.
GTTCATCCGCGCCATCCGCGGTAAAGAAGCGGCAGCGCTTCCCTTGCGGGCCGATGATCGGGATGGCGGCGGGGCGTGTGGCAACCATGTTCGTCAGGCCGGTTTCCTTTGAAGTAGGCTGTTTCCCGGCGGGCTGAACAGGCGGGGAGTCACTTGACCGGTGCACGACAGTGAAGAAGCCTTTGCCGTCGAGTCCTGTGAGATTCCCGATCCTCCAGATCTGCTCCTTTGCCAGGCTTCCGGGGCCGCGTTTGATGGCGACTCGGGGAGGCGTTCCCGCGTGGGCGGTGGTCGCGGTTTGGGTGTGGCTCACGGGGTCCGGCGCCTTGGCGGTCGCCGCTATCGTGCCGCCGCCCGATGCCCACCGGCATTGGGCGTTTCAGCCGGTGCGAGACGTGCCGCCGCCTGCGATCCAGAACGAGGCGTGGGCGCGCACCGGTATCGACAGGTTCATCGCGGCGCGGCTCGAGGCGGCGGAAATGGTTCCGGCGCCACCGGCCGACTCACGCACATTGATCCGGCGCATGAGCCAGCACCTCACCGGGCTCGCGCCGACGCCGGACGAGGTGGACGCCTTTGTCGCGGCGGTGGCGGCGGATCGCGACTCCGCGGTGGCCGCTCTCATCGAGCGGCTGCTGGCCAGCCCGCGCTATGGCGAACGCTGGGGCCGGCACTGGCTGGACGTGGCCCGCTACTCGGACACCAAGGGCTATGTCTATGCGCGTGAGGAAAGGGAGTTCGTCCACGCACCGGCTTACCGCGACTGGGTGATCCGCGCGTTCAACGACGACCTGCCGTACGATCGTTTCCTCCTGCTGCAACTGGCGGCCGACCAGCTTGTGCCACCGGACGCGCCGGACCTCGCCGCCATGGGGTTTGTGACCGGAGGCCGGCGGTTCATCGGCGTCACGCATGACATCATCGACGATCGCATCGACGTCGTGACGCGCGGCACCATGGGGCTCACGGTCGCCTGCGCCCGCTGCCACGACCACAAGTACGACCCGGTGCCGACGGCCGACTACTATTCCCTGTACGGCGTATTTCACGGCAGCGACGACCGGCTCGTGGCGCTCGAACCGAGCGACGACGCGGAGCTGGCGAAACGGCGCGACACATTCGACCGCACCATGGCGAAACGGCGCGAAGAGGCCGCCGAACGTCTGCGCGCCCGCGCCGGCGAGTACCTGGCCGCGCAACTCGAGATGAACAAATATCCGGAGGAGGGATTCGACCAGCTCCTGTCACCCGGCGACCTGATCCCCACCTCGGTGCGGCGGTGGCGCGACTTCCTCCACCTCGCCAAAGACCGGCCCCACGCCATCTTCGGACCGTGGCTGGCATTGGCGGCGGTCGCGCCCGACGACTGGCCGGCGGCCGCCGAAACGGCTCTGGCGCAGGCACTCGCGGAACCAGGCATCAACCCGCGTGTGGTCGCCGCTTTCGGCACGACGCCGGCGTCGATGCGCGAAGCAGCCGAACGGTATGGCGCACTGTTCGCGGAAGCCGAGGCCCTGGCGGAAGCCGAAGCCGCCGATGACGCGCCCGGCGCCGCGGAATTGCGCGCTTTCCTGCGCGATCCCGGCTCGCCCGCGGTCGTGCCGGACACGGGCATCGTGAACAACGAGACGTTCTTCCCGACGCCGGTCACCGAGGAACTCTGGAAATTGCAGGGCGAAGTGGACCGGCGCCTCATCGAACTCGGCGCCCCGGCGGCGCTTGTCCTCACAGAACGAAAGCCGGGCCCGAAACCGCGCATCTTCAATCGCGGGCTCGCCTCGCAGCTCGGCCAGGAGGTGCCGCGCCAGTTCCTCGAAGTGCTCGCCGGTCCGCAGCGCCGGCCATTTCACGAAGGCAGCGGCAGGCTTGAACTCGCCCGCGCCATCGCCAGCCCGGACAACCCGCTCACCGCCCGCGTCATGGTCAACCGCCTCTGGCAGCACCACTTCGGCACGGGGCTGGTCCGCACGTCGAGCGACTTCGGCCTGCGCGCCGAGTCCCCGAGCCATCCGGACCTTCTTGACTGGCTGGCGCGCCGCTTTGTCGAAAGTGGCTGGAGCGTGAAGGCCATTCACCGGCTCATCCTGTCGAGCGCCGTCTACCAGCAGAGCGGGTGCTCCGATGCCGCGGACACCGCGCGCGACCCGGACAACCGCCTGCTCGCGCGATTTCCGGTCCGGCGGCTCGACTTCGAGCAGCTTCGCGACTCCATGCTGCACGTCGCCGGTGAACTCGACCCGGCCATGGGCGGGCGCGCCCGTCCCCTGCTCGCCCGCGAGAACCGGCGCCGCACGGTGTATGCCTTCGTGGACCGCCAATTTCTGCCGGGCACGTTCCGCACATTTGATTTCGCGAATCCCGACCTGCACGTCGCCGTGCGGCACGAGACCACGGTGCCGCAGCAGGCGCTCTTTTTTCTGAATGGCGAGTTCGCCGCCGACCGCGCGCGCGCCCTGGCCGCGGCCACCGGGCACTTGCCGCCGCCGGAGCGCGTGCACGAAATGCACCGCCGGCTTTACCAGCGCCCGGCCACCCCGTCGGAGCAGATCGCCGCGCGGCGTTTCATCGACATCGCCCAAGCGGAAATGGCTCCCGACCCGCCCTCGCCGGCCGACACCGCGTGGCGCTACGGCACCGGTGCCTTCGATGAATCATCGCAACGCGTCGTGGATTTCACCCCGCTCCCGCATGCCACCGGCGCCACCTGGCAGGGCGCGGCCGAGTGGCCCGGCGGCGAAACCGGATGGGCGCAACTCACCGCCACCGGCGGCCATCCTGGAAATACGCGAGCCCATGCGTGTGTGCGCCGCTGGGTCGCGCCCGCCACGGCCACCGTGAGCATTGCCGGGGTGCTCAAGCACGATCCCCCGGAAGGCGATGGCGTGCGCGGATTCGTCGTTTCCAGTCGCCACGGAGTGCTCGCGCAGGCGCGCGCCCACGCCTCCGAGGCCCCGCTCGCCGCCGATCAAGTCACGGTCGGACCGGGCGACACGATCGACTTCGTCGTCGACATCGGCGACGTCCTCCACAGCGATCAGTTCTTGTGGGAACCGGTCGTCACCGCCGCGGAAAAACAATGGCTCGCCGCCGCCGAGTTTGCCGCCCCGCCGCCGGCCCCGCCGCTGCTCGCCCCCTGGGAGCAATATGCCCAGGTGCTCCTCCTTTCGAACGAATTCGCCTTTGTCGATTGATCGCCGCCTCGCCGCCGCCCCGCCATGAATCCATTTGACAGACCCGCCCTCGGACGCCGCGCCTTCCTCACCCGCACCGGGCTCGGGCTCGGCACGCTGGCCCTCGCCCCGCTCGTCCGCGCCGCCGGACCGGACTCGCCGCTTGCCGCACGCACGCCCCACTTCGCCACGAAAGCGAAACGCGTCGTCCATTTTTTCCTCAATGGCGGACCGTCGCACGTCGATACCTTCGATCCCAAACCGTTGCTCGCCCGGTACGACGGCCAGCCGCTGCCTGCCGACAACCTGCGCACCGAACGCAAGACAGGCGCCGCCTTCCCGTCGCCGTTCAAGTTCCGCCAGTACGGCCAGAGCGGCCTCGAAATCAGCGAGATCTTCGAGAAGACGGCCGCCCACGCCGACAGCCTGGCCGTCGTCCGCTCGATGCACGCCCAGGTCCCGAACCACGAGCCGTCCCTCATGCTCATGAATTGCGGTGACAGCGTGCAGGCGCGGCCGAGCTTCGGGTCCTGGTTGCTTTACGGCCTGGGCGCCGAGAACCAGAACCTGCCCGGTTTCGTCGCCATGTGCCCGGGCGGCATGCCGATCAAGGATGCCGAGAACTGGCAGGCGGGCTTTCTGCCGGGCGCATTCCAGGGGACGTTCGTCGACCCACAGCACCGCGAAGTCGAAAAACTCATCGAAAACATCCGCAGCCCGCACGCCTCCAGCGCCATGCAGCGGCGCCAGCTCGACCTGCTCCGCGAATTGAACCAGCGCCACCTCGCCTCCCACGGCCACGACCCGCGTTTCGAGGCCCGCCTCGAGTCGTTCGAACTCGCCTTCCGCATGCAGATGGAAGCGACGGATGCTTTTGACATCGCCCGCGAACCGGCCGCCATCCGCGAAATGTACGGCGACCATGTGCACGGCCGCCAGACACTCATCGCCCGCCGCCTCCTCGAACGCGGCGTGCGCTTCGTCCAGCTCTGGCACGGCGCCGGCCAGCCGTGGGACCACCACGACAACATCGAAAACAATATCCGCACGCACGCCGGCCAGATCGACGGCCCCGTCGCCGCCCTGCTCGCCGACCTCAAACAACGCGGCCTCTTCGAAGACACGCTCGTCATCATCGGCGGCGAGTTCGGCCGCACGCCCACCGTCGAACTCAACGATGGCGGCAAATCAAAGCTCGGCCGCGACCACAATCACTACGGCTTCAGCGTCGTGCTCGCCGGCGGCGGCGTGCGCGGCGGCACCGCCTACGGCGCCACGGACGAGTTCGGCTTCAAAGCGGTCGAAAACCGCGCCAGCGTCCACGACCTCCACGCCACCCTGCTTCACCTCCTCGGCTTCGATCACGAGCACCTCACCTACCGCCACGCCGGCCGCGATTTCCGCCTCACCGACGTCTACGGCGAAGTCATGCACGGCATCGTGGCGTGAGGAGGGGAGCGCTGTCAGACTTGTCGGACCCGTCGGACAGATCAGACCCGTCGGACGCAGCGTCCCGTTGTTCGTGCGGCATCCCCGGGCGCTTCCAATTCCGGCCGCCATCGCTCATAGTTGCTCCGCATGACGCCTGTTCCGTTCATCCGGCCGGCCGCGGCGGCCGACGCCCCGGCCATCAGTGCCATTTACAACCACTCGGTGCTGCACTCCACGGCAACGTACCAGGAGCGGCCGGAGTCGGTCGACGACCGCCTCGTCTGGATCGCGCTTCACACAGACTCGCACCCCGCCCTCGTCGCGGAAGTGGACGGTCACGTGGCCGGCTGGGCGGCGCTCAGCCCGTTCCACCCGCGCAGCGCCTTTCGCCACACGGTGGAAAGTTCCGTCTACATCGCGGAAACCCACCAGCGCCAGGGTCTCGGCCGCGCCCTCATGCTCGATCTCATCCGCCGCGCCCGCGCCGCCGGCCACCACGTCATCGTGGCCACCGTTTCCGCCGACCAGACACCCTCCATCGCCCTCCATCAGTCCCTCGGCTTCCGCCACGCCGGCACGCTCCACCAGGTCGGCCGCAAATTCGACCGCTGGCTCGACCTCGTCTCGCTGGAACTTCCACTCTGAACCCGGTCCTTGCGTCTGGCATGGCATCTGCTTGTGTCCCGGATTCTTGTCACCCGGCGTTCCGCCCTCCCGGGATCGTGTTCAGGCGGACAGGACGACCCCGAACTCCATCACCACAACCATGGCCAAATACAAACTCGAATACATCTGGCTGGACGGATACGAACCAGTCCGCAACTTGCGCAGCAAGACTCAGATCAAGGAATTCTCCAGCTTCCCCAAGCTGGAAGATCTGCCGAAGTGGGGATTTGACGGCAGCTCGACACGGCAGGCCCCCGGCGGCAGTTCCGATTGCATTCTGGTTCCCGTGGCGGTGTATCCGGACATCACCCGTAAAAACGGCGCCCTCGTGATGTGCGAGGTGTACAACCCGGACGGCTCCCCCCATCAGTCCAACGACCGCGCCACGATCCTCGATGATCCCGATGCCTGGTTCGGATTCGAGCAGGAGTACTTTTTCTACAAGGACGGCCGCCCGCTCGGGTTTCCGAGGGACGGCTTCCCGCCGCCCCAGGGCGAGTACTACACCGGCGTCGGCTTCAAGAACGTCGGGAATGTCGCCCGCCAGATCGTCGAGGAGCACCTGGACATTTGCCTCGAGGCCGGCATCAACCACGAGGGCATCAATGCCGAAGTCGCCAAGGGCCAATGGGAATTCCAGATCTTCGGCAAGGGCTCGAAAACGGCCGCCGACCAAATGTGGGTCGCCCGTTACATCCTGCTGCGCCTGGGCGAAAAATACGATGTGGACGTCGAATTCCACTGCAAGCCGCTCGGCGATTTCGACTGGAACGGGTCAGGCATGCACTGCAATTTCTCGACCAAGTTCCTGCGCGAAACCGGCGGCGAGAAGTACTTCCTCGCGCTCATGGCCGCCTTCGAAAAGTACAAGGACGAGCACATCGCGGTCTACGGCCCGGACAACCACCTGCGCCTGACAGGCCTTCACGAGACGCAGTCCATCGACAAGTTCAACTACGGCGTGGCCAACCGCGGCGCCTCCGTCCGCATCCCGCACAGCTTCGTCAACAGCGGCCACAAAGGGTACCTCGAGGACCGCCGCCCGAACAGCCAGGGCAATCCCTACCAGATCGCCTCGCGCATCCTCAAGACCGTCGCCACCGTGCCCACCGCCTGACGGTGGCGCGT
>CAZYHO010000296.1:0-5589 GCA_964647495.1 uncultured Akkermansia sp.
TTTTTTCCCAGCCTCCGCAGCGCCGGCGTGGCGGCAAGCGCGGAGTTGGAGCGCGTCGCCACGTCCGCATTGCCACACAACTTCTCTTCGGTATTCTCGTCTCAGGAGGAAGCATCCCGGTAGGCTAAGTAGCGATAAGCGATGAAATAGACGGCAAAGGAAAAAACCATGGCACAACTGAATGCGATGACCGCGTATTCCGCAGGCCACTGCATCACGCCCGGGATGGTCAAACTTGCAACCACAAGCAGTGCGCGGAACGCATCGAGGGCGAGTTGAAGCCCTTGTCGCTGCCGAAGAATGGCCAAGGCTGAAATCGGGGAAACAATCAACTGCGCGGTGCAGGAAACAGCAAGAAAAGTGGCAAAGACGCCGGCTTGGCGCCATTCCGCCCCGAAGACCAGAGGAAACACCCAGGGAGCGGTGAGACCGGCCAGGGCCAGGGCCACAGCGGGCGGGGCCATGTGGCGGACGACCTTTCGGAAAAGGAGGGAAGCATCCCGATTGCCCTCACGGTCTTGCGCGGCCGCCTCCCCGAAAAAGACCTGGGACATGGCGATGCCAATCAACATCATGGGCAGGGAAACGATTCGGAAGGCAAAATTGAAGGAACCGGTGACACCGCTGTCATAATAGGCGGCGATGATCAGCGGCGGCAGCGCCACCGCGGACAGGTTGAGCAGGCCCGCGCCGGTGGAGAGGCTGGCGAAGCGGAAATACGTGCGCTGAGCCTGCCGCCAGCGGGCTCGGCCGGGAAAAGCGGCGCGTCGAAAAGAATCCGGGCCGGCAAAAAACCGGCCGAGCCGGAACGCGCCGAACGTTTGCTGCACCACCTGGCCCGCTACCAGCCCCCAGGCCGCCGGCAGCAGCCAGCCTCCCGTCACACCGGTAGTCACCCCCCCGACGGACTGCCGCATCCGGGTGCTGGCAATGACCCCATAGGCTTGTTGTCGAAGCGTCCAGGCTTGCAGGATCTGCCAGGCGCCGAGACCGAGCACGCCCGGCGGCAGCAGCCAGCGATAGGGCCAGAAGGGCTCGAGCCAGGAATAAAATGGAGCCGCCTCAACCACATCGATCGCGGTCAGGCCCGCGGTCAGGATCACAACGCTTGTCGCCAGGAGGGAGAAGGCAACGCCGGCTACGGCGCGGGCTTCCACCTCTTCCGAAGGCAGGGCAATGGCCAGCTCATAACGTCCACTGGCCGCCAGGCCCAACATGCTGAGGAGGGAGGCATAAACCGCCAGGCTCCCGAAGTCTTCCGGTGTGTACAAGCGGGACAACAACGGCGCGGCGGCAATGGTCAGGCCTTGGGCTATGGCCGTGCCGCCGGCCAGCGTGGCCACTTTTTGCAGCAGCGGCCGCTGGCTCAAAAACTGGCGGAACCGGACCCGTCTCATAAAGCAGGATCAAAAAAAGCGGCCAAGGCCGCCACCACCTCGGCCTGCTGTTCGCGGGTCAATTGCGGAAAAATGGGAAGACTGACGGCTTCGGCGGCCAACTGAATGCCGGGAATCTGCTTCGGAGTGTGAGCCGGCAGCACAGGGGCGCGCGTCATTCTGGTGGTGGATGAAAAAAGGGGGGATGATCCAAAAACTGCAGCGGAGAAATTCGATTTTGAGCATCGCTGATATGCAATATATCGAATTCAATTCATCCTAGGCGGCGATGAAGTATCTATGATAGGAATTTGTCGGGAAATTTCCGGTTTCCAAAGTTTTGTATTGTGTCAGAATGCTCGAGACAATCTTTGGAAGCCGTGTTTCGGAGGAATGACCAATTTCCCAATAGTGTTCAGGCGGAAGCATTCTACCAAAACTGGTACTCAATTGGAGACTGATCTCAATGGGCTTTCTCCTGGGGATGCGCAGCAATCCAGCAAAGCCAAAATACTTCCTGTAGTTCGGCAACGTCATGAACAGGCGGTCGCCAAGGGCTCGAAGCATGGAAATATTGCTTGAGAATTGCTCAAATGGCATGTGCTCCAGTACCTCGCAGCAGACGACGAGGTCGAAGCGTCGTCCGTTCAATTGCGATTCCAACTGGTCGAGAGGCGCGCAGATATCCGGCGCGAGCGCAGGGTTTATATCCGCTGTAACGATGTCGAATCCCGCCTTGCGGAGGAAGGATGACGTAAAGCCGTTGCCAATGCCGATCTCAAGAATGCTTTCAGGGCGAAGCTTGTATATTTTCTCGATCTGATGCGACAGGGAAAACAACTGCTTGAGCTCAAAGTATCCATCAGAAAAATACACACTTCGGCTCAATGAGCTTTCACGAGCGATGCCTCGATCCGGTTTCACTGTCTCGTCCATTTTTCTCCGATGTTCGTGCGTCAGTTGGCGAATTGCCGGGATTCAGAGTGCCTGGTGGCGGGTGGCGGGTGGGAGGAGGCCTGGGGGGAGAGAGGGGTTGTGATGAGGGCGGCGTTGCTGGCGGTTGGAACGAATCAAGGTGGAAGCGGGGTGGGTTGACAGGAAAAAGGTGTGCGGGACACGAGTGAAGAACCAGTGAAGGGCGCGGTGAATAAGGGGGAGCGGTCGCCGTAGTCAAGATTTTTTCTTGAGTGCTGGCAGACAGGTGAAGGCATGATGCCATGCTCCTTCTGCGCCGTCACATCACTCAGGGTCGTCCCTTTCCGATGCCATTCGCCGTCGCCTGATAAAAAGACAACAACACCCACTCAACATCGAACCGCGAATCGAAGGGGAGGGGACACTCGCCTTCGGCAGCGCCAGACTGTCGCTCCTGGCAAGTGTCGCGCATTCCGTATGATTCGCGGATGGCGGGCGGTGCGTGGCGCGGATGGCAAAAGTGTGGGGGTGTCTGCCTTCTTTTGTTTACCAGCCATTGGGGGTGATTTGCATGCGGTAGAACAGGCGTGATTCGTTGGGGGTCGGCAACAGGATGGTGAGCTGCCGGTCTCCGGTTTCGCGAAGGGACTCGAGCAGCGACCATTGTTGAGGATCGAGATCCGACCAGGCTGGCGCATACGGATGCGGGGAGGATTGGATTCGGATGTTGGAGTCGACGGGTTCGCCGCGGAGGTGGAAGGTGAGGGTGAGTCGCGACTCGCCCTCTGTGGTCACTCGGTGCAGGGCAGGAAGGCGGGCATGTTCTTCGCGGGTGGCTGGACGGGTGGGGTCGATGCCGAAGGCGTACTTTTGGAAGTTCGAGATGCCGTCGTGCAGCGGGGTGGCAAGACTGCTTGAGCTGAGGCTGTCGACCGGTTCGTCCGGGAAATGCCTCCGGGCCCATGTGCTGTAGGTTTCGCTGGCGAGTACGCGTCCTGTGACCGTGGCCTCGCCCTCGGTACCGCGAGCGGTCAGGATGTAAGGGCCGAGGTCGGTTTCCTCGAGCGGATCGATGCCGAATTCCGGGGTGGCGGTGCCGGCCAGACGGGTGTCGTCGGCGAGTGGGCCGATGGTGGGCCGGCTCCACCGAAAGGTGACGCCATCGGGGTCGACCGCGCCGCCGGAGAGCACGTTTGGATTGCCGAGGCGAACCGGTCGGAGCGGGGGTTGGATGAGCAGCGGAATCCCAGCACCTTTGATTTCGAGAGCGCTGGCGGGCGTGCTGAGGGCGAGGCGGATCGATGGAGCGAGCGGTCGGGCAGCGCTGACGGTTATGGCCCGCAGGGTGAGGCGGGAGGTGGAGGCGTTGAGCGCTTCGAGGTCGAGTCGGGATCCTGGACGAAGAGTGCCGACGACAACGCCACCGACGATGACTTCGACCGGATTGGCCACCTCGTCGGAAATCCCCTGAAGCGCCACGATCCGGGCGCCCTCATCCAGGACCTGCAGCGTGGCTTCACCGCGGGCGGGCAATTTCACCCAAGCCCCATTGGGAACGGCCGCAAAGGAGAACTCCACCGGACCTGCCGGCACGCTGGACTGGCGCGAATCCGGTGGAAGCGCAAACTCGGGCAGCGAGCCGGCCGGCGGCTCGGCTCGATAGATCGCCTCGTGCCCGTCAGTGAACACCACCAGCATGACGATGTCGCCTCGGTCGCCGATCGCCTGCGGGCCGATGAGCACCGATCGCACGCGGCGGCCGTCAAGCAGATGGTCCGGAAGCAGGATCGGCCGCGAAGGATCGGCGGAACTCGTGAGCCTGTCTCCTTGGTCGGTCGTCGCCAAATACGCCACGCTGCCGGAATCGTTGATCGACGCCACGGGAAAGGTTTTGGCGCCTCCACGAGAGTAGGCCGCCACGCCCCCTTCGTCCCTGAGCAGCGTGTGACCGTATGTCATCATCCAATCCAACCCATCGGAGAACCAAAGGGGCAGGAAGGGTGGCGGGGATCGGTAATAACGGGATGGCAAGGCCGGTCTGTCGGCGGTGGAAAGCTGGGCGCCTCCTGACTGCGGCAATGCCCGGCCGATGGTGCGCCCGCCCGGGCTGACGCCAAAGCTGGTTGCCTCGCGGTACGAGCGACTGGGGGCTGCCCAGCGCCGCCACTGCAGCGATCCCGGGGAATGGACTCGGGCGGAGGGATGCAAAAGTTCTTTCCGCTGCCAGCCGATTTCGGGAAGGATCTGGTTGAAAGTGAGTTCGACCCCGGCGCTGAAGTGCACCCATCCGGCGTCGTCCATGCCTTGAATGCCGCCGAATTGGACGACCGCCGTTTCGATCGGCACAAAGGGCTGCAGCGCCAGCACCGTGGCATTCTGCACCGTGACGTCACTGGTGGTGAAGAGGCGGCTGCGGTTGGCGCCGTCTCCTTTCCAAAGCTCCCAAGCGCCGGCTGGGTCCCCGCGCCGGTAGGCGACCACCCCGTGATTGTTGATGAAAGCGTCCCCGGTGTCGGGGGTATCATCGATGAGGACGTTGGTGGTCCCATCGGTTTTGTACACGCCGGGCGATCCGGTTGTAGTCGTCGTGAGCGCCACCCAGCCAGCGTCGTTGAGCGAACGGGGCACGGCGGCTGCCATGCCGGTGAGGGAGGTGTGGGCCAGGACGGTCAGGGTGGAACCCGAAAGCCGATAGACGCCGACCGATGACTCGTCACCATCCGACGATGAGGCGAAGAGCGCGATATCGCCCCGGCGGTTGGCAACGGGCGCTGCCGGCGATCCTCCGGCCGGGGCGAATCCCGTGACTTTGAAGTCACGGCCGCCGGCACGATGCACGAGATCCCCGAGCCCCAGTAATTTGCTGAGGCGATACGGCGAGGCGGGGCGGGGCAACGATCCCAGAATGCGGAACACGCCAGCCTGGTCCGCACTCGCCGGCATTCCCCCTCCGCCCGTCGCCATGATCCGCACACCGTAGAGACCCGCCGGCGTGCCGCGTGGAAATTCCAGAATGGCCGACCAGTCGCCGGAGTAAGCATGGCTGGCCGGCGGGGTGGCGGCGACTGGTGCGCCAACTGGTTGACGCGCGGCGTCGATAAGTTGCAGTGTGACAGCACTCACCCCATTGATGTAATCGGTGAGCGCGACTCGGCCGCCGACGGTTGCCGGCTCCAATTCGGTGTAGAGGCTCCCGGTTCCCTCCGAAGTGACCTCGAAGTCGCCGATGAGGGGCACCGCTCCCAAAGGATCACCGTCGAGCAATGCCATGGCGTCGATGGCCTGCCATCCGGGCACC
>CAZYHO010000296.1:5599-6378 GCA_964647495.1 uncultured Akkermansia sp.
CGGGCACCGCCGGCGAATTCAATTCAACCCTCGCGCCGTCAACGGGGAATGAGGTGCGGGGAAAACGAATGATGAGGAGGCGCGATTTTTCCGGCAAGATGGTCGCTGTGCCCGTCCAGACCTCCATCCACTCGCCGGTGCCTGCGTGTCGCACCTCCAGCCGATCGATCGCCCCCGGCAGCCAAGTCTCGAAAACCGCCAGCCCGTCGGCCGGCCGGCCTCCCTCGTAGCGCAGGCCAAGGAATTCCCGTCGATCGTCCGCATGAAGCGGCATCCAGGTATTGCGAAGATCGCCGAAGGCCGGAAAAACATCCGGTACGCCTAGCGCCATCCAGGATCCATGACCGCTATCGCGTGAGGAACTCTCCCACAAGACCTCCTCACCCCAGCGGACATGGGTGGGGTCCGCCGCCTGGGCCACATCGCCGAATCGGCACATCGCTACCCAGAAAAGACCGAATGAAACGAATCCGACTGTCAGGGATTTGCTATGAAGGGCGGGCAGGCAGTTCATGGCACGCGTCTTGGTGGTGGGTGAGAGGGAGTCTGGGTGGGGGGAGTGGGTGGGGGGAGAGAGGGGTGGGGATGGCGGGAAAAATGAGCGTGAGGCGCGGGTGAAGCGCATCCAATGAATAGGGGGGAACGCCGCTTGAGTCAAGACTCGTTCCTGGTTCTTTGCCTCGCCCCCCGATCATGAGCCAGTTCAACGCGGCTGTTGAGCGAACGCGTTGGAATGGACCGGCTTCAGCCGGAGCCGGCAGCGTCATGCGGAATCCTCT
>CAZYHO010000297.1:0-6354 GCA_964647495.1 uncultured Akkermansia sp.
CCGCGCCCGACTCAAGGCTGGAGCGTGACGCGCAGCCGGAACCACGCCTGATGAGGCGCGGACGAAACGGTATCCGCCACGGTGACCCAGTGCATGTCCGCGGCATCCTCCGTTTCGTCGACCGCAAAGCGCTCGGGCAGGAGGCTCGCCACCGCCTCTCCGGCGCGGGATTCGGCGACCGCTGTCCACTCGATGCCATCGGCACTGTGTTCCACCTGCCAGAGGACATCGGCGCGATCGGGCCGGCGCGCAAAACGGACAAACGGCGCGCCATCGGGGTCGACGTCACATGTGCCGTCCTGCGCGGCATCCGGGACCATCGCGGATCCGCCGCAAGCGTACTCGAGGAGATTGAGCCAGCCGTCCCGATCCGCGTCGTCGGTGGGAGCGGCCAACTCATCCGGCACTCCCTGAGCGGTGCGCCAGGCCTCGTAACCACCGACCACGGTGAGTTGGAACGACTGTGTGCCGGTGCCGCCGGCGTTCGAGCCGAGGAAGACCAGCGAAAATGTCCCGAGCGCGTTGGGTTTCCCGTAGAGCCGGCCGGCGGCGGCGTCGAACTCCAGCCCGGACGGAAGCGAGCCGGTGGCATCGAATGCGACAGGCCCGTTGGACGCGGTGATGATATGCTCGAAAGGTTCTCCGACCGGCGCGGTGCGGGCGGTCACGCTGGTGATGACCGGAGCCGGAAGGATTTCCGAGCCCAGCAGCGTGAGTTCGGCGCCGAGGAAACGGCCAGCCTCATCCGGCATCACATCGGCCACCCGCAGCGTCCACTTTCCCGCGGAGTCTTCACCCCAGAAATGCAGGCTGCAAAACACCCACTCGTCGTAATTCGCCTGCCCCTGTGGCATGGCCGCGAAATACGAAGGCGCCAGCACGCTGGAAGTGCCGCCGGGTGAAGTCAGAGTGATTTTCAGATCGCCGCGATAAGGATGGCTGGCGGACAGACGAAGCAAGGCGTGCTCGACCCGGCGCCGCTCCTTGACTTCAAATGTGCGCACCAGCGCGATCTCCGCGTCGTCCGGGATGGCGCCCGCCTGCCTGGCGGCGGATCGCAGCTCGATCTGTGGTCCCAGCGGCGACCATTTCGCGGCGAGTGCCGTGGCCGCCGCCGCATCGACCAACCCCGCTCCCTGGCGCGGGTGAAATCGCAGGCCCACTGCGTTCGTGAACCACGCGGGAGACTCGGGATTCACGCGCCTCGCCGAGCGAAGGAGGATTTCCTTCACGTCCCGCCAGCCGAGCGCCGGATTGGCCTCGAGCATCAACGCACAGACACCGGCCACCTGCGGCGCCGCGGCCGAGGTGCCGCCGAACCTTTCGGTGTAGGCATCGTCGGCGAGATCGTCGCCGGCGACCGGCGGATTGAACCCCGCGCGGCCGGGCCGGTCGGTCGTGACGATGGGCAGCGCGCCCTCGGCACCCGAGGGCGCCACGACCGCCAGGCATGCGCCGCCCTCGCTGTAGGGAGGGACGCGCCCCAGCGAATCGATCGCGCCCACCGCGATGACATGCGGGTTGTTGACGAAGCCGTCGGCGTTTGCGTCCTCGCCCATCGCGCCGCCATTGCCCGCCGCCCAGACAAAGATGGTGCCGCGACCGCCGCGGCCATAACGCGCCGCGTTTTCGAATGCCTGCCGTGCCAGCGGCCCCGGGCCGGCCAGCCGAAACGCCCCGTCCGCCGGCCCCCAGCTCGCGCTCTTGATGTCGATCGTCCGGGCGGATCGTGGTCCCGACTCCTTGTTCGCGAGATACCCGATCGCCTGGGCCTCGTCGACGTCATCGTGCGCGGCCGCGGTCAGGCGCAGGCTGACCAATTGAGCTTCCGGCGCCACGCCGGCCACGCCTGTCTTGTTGTGCGCGGATGCCGCGGCCAGGCCGGCCACGACCGTGCCGTGCTTGTCATAAGCTCCCCGGGCGGCCGCATCGTCGATGGCATCGCCGTTCCAGTTCCGTCCGCCGCTCATATCGAGGCGGTCGCCGGCGAATTCCGGATGAGCGTCATCGATGCCGTCATCGATGATGCCGAGCCGCACACCGCGCCCGCGCCATCCCGTCTTTTCCTCCTCATCGAACGGTCCCCAGACGGCCAACACCGAAAGATCCACCGGCGGCCCGCCGTCCACGCCCGGCAGCGCATGGCTCAAGTGCCATTGGCGCGGCAGCAACGGGTCGTTCGGCAGGCTGCGATGCGCCATCTGCCGCGCCCACACCACTTCCGCTTCCGCGACACGCGGATCGTCGCGCACCGACCCCACGACATCCAGAATACGGAGCGGCGGCTCGGCGCGCAGCACCCACCAGGGCGCCGCTCCTTCCGCCGCCCCCTCGTCGCCCAGTTTGAAATCCGCAGCCACCGCCGCGGCGATCGCCGCCGGATCCGGGCTATCCGCCGATGGCTCCGGCCGCTCCGTATCGAACCGGACGCTGATACGCCCGGTCAGAATGCGCCGCGCCCAGCGGGAGCGCTCCATTCCATCCACGTAAAACACGGGATGCTCGCCGGCCGCCGCGGACTCGCCGGCACTCGACTCCGAAACGGGCGGCTGCGGGATCGGATCCGCAGGGTTTGCCTTGGCGGCCACCATCCAGCCTGTCCCGACGTCCCAGACCGCGACCTCATCCCTGGCGGCCACCAGCGTTTCCGTCCCGGCCACAACGACGCCGGCACGCGACTCTCCCGCGCCGGCCCGTCCCTCGAAGGCCAGCAGGCCAGCGGCGAGCAGCACGGCAAGGGTCGGTTTCATCATGGTTGGGGCGGCGGACTCGCCGCACCAGGCTGGAGGGTGAGCACACATTCGAGGTGTTTCGTCTGCGGAAACAGGTCGAACGGCTGCACAGCCGTCACCGAATATCCCGCCGCCAGAAAATGGCGCAAATCCCGCATTTGAGTCGCAGGATTGCACGAAACATAGACGCAGCAACGAGGAGCGCAGGTTACCAACTGGCGCAGGAACTCATCCGAACACCCTGCTCGCGGCGGATCGATCACCACGACGGTATCACGCGCCGGGAAGCGCACGCCGGCGAAGATCGCTTCCGCCGAAGCGGCCAGAAACCGGGCGTTTGCCACTCCGTTGGCCGCCGCATTGCGCCGCGCCTGCTCGACCGCCGTCGCGCTGATCTCGACGCCAGCCACCGCCTCGAACCGCCCGGCCGCCGCCACCGCAAACAGGCCGGACCCGCAGTAGGCATCGACCATATACCGCGCCCCGCTGCCGGCGGCTTCGCCCACGATATACTCGACGAAAGCCGCCAGTATCGACGGGTTGTTCTGAAAAAAATCCCCGGCCAGATGCGTGAAGCGCCACTCCGCGGCAGCACTTGCCGGCTCGTTCGCGCCGCGTCCCGCCGCGGCCCGATCCCGAGCCCCCCCGCGCGCCTCCGCCACGGCGCTCACCATTTCCGCCCGGGGATCGGTGGCCACCCGGCCATCCGCATCCTCCCGCAGCAGCAGCGTCGCTCCCCGTTTGAAGCGCCGCGGATCCCGCCTCACGTTCGCGCGCACTGTCTCCAGGGCGGCATTGACCGCGTCGGTGGCGATCTCGCAGCGCGGCACGTCCACGATCTGCGAACGCGTGCCGGATCGCAGAAATCCGATGGCGCCCACCTGTCCGTTGTCGGCGTCTTTCGGCCGGGCGAAATGCGGCGTGATCTTCGATCGATACCCGTATTCGCGCGGCGACCCGATGACCGCGTTGACCGGATATTCCACACCGGCCATGTGGCGCAGGAGTTCGGCCACTTGCCGCCGCTTCCAATGAAGCTGCGCGTCATAGGCCAGATGCTGATACTGGCAGCCACCACAGGCGCCGAACAATGGACAGCGCGGCGCCACCCGCTCCGGCGATGACTCGATCACCTCTACCAAATCCGCCTCGGAGAAATTCCGCTGGTTGCGGTAAATGCGCACCCGCACACGCTCGCCGGGCAAGGCAAACGGCGCCAACACCACCCAGCCAGAGCGCATCCGCCGAGCGCTCTCCTCCCCGTCTTCCCCTTCAATCCCGCCCTGCGGTTGTCCGTCGCCGCCGCCCTCCGGACCATCGCCCCACCCGGACTCACTTTCTCCCGGCGCAGCCTCCACCTCCACCAACTCCACCCGCGCCAGTCCCTGGCCCATGTTCGTCAGCGTCTCGATCCGCACCTCGATCTCCGCATGATACGGAAACGGGAACGGACGAAACCCGCGCGGCGCCGGGCGGTCTGGAACACTCAGCATGGTCAACAAACCATTGTACGCCTCGCGCACTGGCGGGCGCCTGATAAAAAAGTCAAGAAGTCTTTAGTTTTGTACGCAGGGTGACATACGGATTGCGGGCAGCCGGCTCGCAATCCGCAATCCGTATGTCACCCTGTGGTGGTTGCGGCCGCTCTTGAGAACGAGTCGCAACAAATTTTCTTCTGCTCGCAGGGTGCCACACAAATTACGGGCGGCTGGCCTGCAATCCGTATGTCACCCTGTGTGTGGGCGAAGCGCTCTTGAGAATGGATCGCAACATGTTTTTTGGAACCAGATGGCGAACCGGGGGCGCGCCGGCCAGCGGTCGAAATTCCCCCTCCCCGCCGTGGCCGGCATCCCGCAGGCCGCATCGAGCGTACCGCTCCAGGCACCCCGGGCATTTGCTCCCCCTCCGCCCGACCAAGTCCGCCCGCTGGCATTTGTCATCGCACCGTACACCTCTGATCCGTGCCCCATGTGCCACCTGTATCTTCCACAGGACACCCAGGCGGTTCGCGCACAATCCGCCCTGCTCTCCTCCACTCCTCTGTTTTCCCCCGGTTGATTTGACCGCCCGTCCAGGTATGATCCCTCTCCCCTCCTTGCTCTCCGCTGATTCCCCGCCATGAAACTCGAATACTTTTTCTTCGGTCTTTTTGCACTGCTTCTCGCCGCGACCGGGATGCTGGCCATGCATTATCGTGGCGAATTGATGTACGAACGCCGGCTCAACGAAGTCGCCCGCCAGGCGCCTCTCATCCCGTCATCGGCCGCTCCGGCCGTCTCACCGGCGCCTGCCCCGGTCGTGGACCAGGCAGCCCTCGATCGCGCCGCGCTCCAGCGCGAGCTGGAACAAGCCGAGAGCGAAAACTCCCTGCTTTCCTCACAGGTCCGGAGAATGGAGACCAACCCGGAAACCGGCCTGCCTGCCGAGGCCGCCGATCTGACCGCCACCCAGGTGCGCATCAAGGAAGCCCCCTCGATCGCGACCGTTCAGCAGTACCTGCCCG
This sequence comes from uncultured Akkermansia sp., assembly GCA_964647495.1. Taxonomy (GTDB): domain Bacteria; phylum Verrucomicrobiota; class Verrucomicrobiia; order Verrucomicrobiales; family V1-33; genus CAJBME01. Next base: position 5,236 of record CAZYHO010000297.1, read on the forward strand.
ATCAGGGGTTTGCCGTGATCGACGCCGGCACCGCCCGCGGTCTGAAAACCGGCCAGATCTACGCCGTGCGCCGCGGCCACTTCATCATCGCTCAAAGAGTAGAAGTCGGTGAAACCATCGAGGAAAACCAGGCCATCCTCGGAGTCAACGCCTCCGCCTTGCAGCCCGGCGAAACCCTGAAACCAGGCGACGAGATTATCAAATGGGAGTGACATGGAGCCACTGATCCCCATAGGCCCCATACCCTTGGTTCGGGATTGCGCCAGACGCCGGCATCGTTTGACTGGAGGAACCGGGCGGGCGGGGGTGGAGGACAAACCTGCGGCGCCGGTGCGACGTTGACCATGAAGACCAGCGAAGAGGAGAAGAAGGAGATCTGGCGCAAGGTGTATGATTTCGTGGCGACGCTGGATCCGGACGGGTTCGAAATGATGAACTACGGGTACGCGGCGGAGGGCGCGGGCGCGGAGGCCTCGGATCCCGAACGGTTTGCGCACGCGATGTACGAGCGGGTGCTCGGGCAGGCGAAACTGGGCGGGCGGGCGGTGCTGGAGGTCGGCTGCGGGCGGGGGGGTGGGGCGGCGTATGCGATGAGGCGCTTCGGGCCGGCGCGTCTGTGTGGTGTGGATTTTTCGGCGAGCGCGATCGAGATTTGCCGCCAACGGCACGGCGGAATCGTGGGGCTGGAGTTCGAATGCGGCGACGCGGAGTGCCTGCCGTGCGGGGGCGAGGCGTTCGATATCGTGGCGAACGTGGAGTCGTCGCATTGTTATGCGTCTCGCGGGCGGTTTTTCGGCGAGGTGTTCCGTGTGTTGCGGCGCGGCGGGGACTTTGTGTATGCGGATTTTTTCGGCGGGCGAGGCGAATGCGTGGACGCGCTGGCGGAGGCCGGATTCGAGATGCTGGCGGACGAGGACATCACGGCGGCGGTGCTGCGCTCGCTGGAGCGGGACCACGAGCGGAAGGCGTCGCTTTTCGTGGATCTGCCGCAGCCGCGGCGCGGTTACATGGAGAACTGGGCGGGACTGGTGGGCACGCCGATGTACGAGGCATTCCGGACGCGGCAGTATGTGTATGTTTGCCGTCACTTGCGCAAACCCGCGCGGCCATGAGCGACGC
>CAZYHO010000298.1:0-6325 GCA_964647495.1 uncultured Akkermansia sp.
CCGAGGAAATTGTGGATTTTGACGCCGGACTCCGACCAGACGCGGTGTTCGAGGTCGAGCGGGAGCGGGGCGCCGGCGGAAATGGCGAGGTGGATGCGGCCTGGCTCGATGAGGCCGGAATTGTGCCACGCGCGCCACATGGCGGGCACGCCCGGCAGGACGGCGCGGCGCCCGCCCGCCACTCCGTGCCCGACCGCATCGAGCGCGGCACGCACTGATTCGGGGAGCGGCGAGGCGGCGAGCACAAGCGGGATGCCGTGAAGGATGAGCGGGAGCACGAGGTTCGAGAAGCCGTAGCTGTGGGCCAGCGAGATCGCGCCGATGTTCGGCAAGTCCGGGCGCAGTCCCATGGTCCGGACGATGGCGGCGGCATCGGCGGCAAGAGCCTCGGCGGAGAAGAGGACGTGCCGCGGAACACCCGTGCTGCCCGACGTGGTCTTGGCGAGCACGGTCCGGGGAAAAGCCGCGCGCATGCCGTGCCAGATCGATGAATCGGGCGGCGGCACGCCCTCGTCCAGCGGGCAGACCACGCCTCCCGACTCCCAGACGGCAAGGAGATCGACGATGAAGTCCGCGCCCGTGGTTCGCGGGCAGATGACGCTTTCCGCGTCCGCGGGAGAATGGCCCGCCCCGGCGGCGGCACGAGAGGCCTCCGTGGCGGCCGCCTGCAATTCGCCAAAACTCCAGCGCCGGCCGGTCCGCAAGTCGACGACCGCCGTGTCGCCGGCGCGCCGGGCGGCAAGGGCGTGCCAGGGGACGAGGATTGGGGGTTTTGGGGGTGCACGGTGCATGGTGCAACGGTTCACGGTTGGAGAGGTTCTTGGCTTACATATCGTGTTCCTTCCATGCCTGTAGCGAAAACCTTGAGAATGAGCCCATGGGGCTTATGGGCCGCATGAGCCCTCTGCTCCGTACACCCCGCCAACCGCAAACCTCGTCCGCCGGAGCCCGGCGGACCACTGAACCGTGAACCGTGAACCGGAATGAACGGATGGACAAGGGGGAAAGGGCGAGTATGGCAGGGCGGTGATTTTGGATCTGGACCAATTCATCCGGCGGGAGCGTCCGTTCTGGGAGGAGCTGGAGCGGGCGGTGGCGGAGCAGGAGAGATGGCCCGGGGTGGAGGCGGTGCGGCGCTATTATTACTTGTATGAGCGGGCGGCTTCCGACCTGGCGAAGGTGCAGACGTTTGCGGCGGAGCCGGAGCTGCGCGCGTACCTGGAGGGCCTGGTCGGGCAGGCGTACGCGCGATTGCACCAGAGGCGCGGCCCGGGTGTGCGATGGCGGCCGCTGCGCTGGCTGACGCGCGTGTTTCCGGCGACGTTCCGGCGGCATGCCGGCGCGTTCTGGCTGGCACTCGGGCTGACGATGCTGGGGGCGGCGCTGGGAGCGTTCGTGCTGGCGAAAGATCCGGACAACAAATGGATGCTGGTTCCGGAGCAATTCGGGCACCTTCACCAGACGCCGACCGAGCGCGTGATGGAGGAGGAGGCGGAGGCGGCGGAGCGGGCGATGAAAATCGGCGAGGTGGCAGCGCCGTTTTCCACGATGCTGATGACGCACAACACGAAGGTGGCGCTGACTGCGCTGGCCCTCGGCTTTCTCTGGGGCGGGCTGACGTGCGTCGTCCTCTTCTACAATGGCGTCATCCTCGGTTTCGTGGCGTACGATTACATCGCGGACGGCCAGGGGCAGTTTCTGGCGGCGTGGCTGCTGCCGCACGGCGTGCCGGAATTGACCGCCATTTTCATCGGCGGGCAGGCGGGCCTGGTGCTGGCCGGCGCGGTCATCGGGCACGGGAATGGCCTTGGGCTGCGGCAGCGGCTCCGGCTGGTGCGGGACGACCTCGCCACGCTCGCCGGCGGGCTGGCGGTCATGCTGGTGTACGCGGGCCTCATCGAGGCATTCCTCTCGCAGTATCACGGGCCGCATCTGTACTCACTGAAAATCGGGTTCGGCTTGATGGAATTGCTGCTGTTGATCGCATTTTTCGCGCTGATGGGGCGGCGTCCCGATCCTTCGGAAACAGCCGAAACAGCCGCCGCATGAGAACGACACTGGACATCCGCACACCGGAGGGGGTCGTTTTTTCGCTGCCGCTGGCCGGGCCTGCTTCCCGGGGAGCGGCCGTGGTCATCGACCTGATCGCGGTGATGATGGTGTCGTGGCTTTTATCGACACTTTCGCAGATGGTCGCGGTGGTTTCGCCGGCCTTGGCAGCGGCGCTGCCGATGCTGATCATGTTTCTCGTGCAAATGCTCTACGGGATGGTGTTCGAGGGATTCTGGCGCGGGCAGACGCCGGGCAAGCGCGCGCTCGGGCTGCGGGTCATGGACGATCGGGGCTTGAGCCTGCGGCCCGCCCAGGTCGTGGTGCGCAACATCCTGCGGCTGGTCGATTCGCTGCCGGTTTTTTATTTGCTGGGGGGGATTTCGATGGTGCTGACGCGGCATTGCCAGCGGCTCGGCGACCTGGCGGCGGGCACGGTGGTGGTGCGGCGCGTGAAGGTGCGTGAGCCGCGGCTGGACGAGGTGCTGGCCGGAGAGTTCAATTCGTTCCGTCAGCATCCGATGATCGAGGCGCGGCTGCGCCAGCAGACGAGCCCGGAGCTGGCCGGTCTCGCGCTGAGCGCGCTGCTGCGCCGGGACGAGCTGGATCCGGCGGCGCGGCTGCGCGTGTACGGCCGGCTGGCGGATCATTTCCGGTCGCTCGCGGCGTTTCCGGAAGAGACGATCACCGGCCTGAGCGATGAACAGTACCTCCGCAACGTCGTCGAGACCGTTTTCCGCAAGCGCGGGAGCTGAATCGGCTTCATCGTCTTCGTCGTTCCTGTCCTTGTCGTTCACTGATTCCATTCCGCGTCCCCCATGAAGCTCACCCACGGCCACCATCTGACCTACTGTACGAACATCCACCGCGGCGAGACGTGGGATGAGGTGGACCGCGCCTTGCGCACCCATGCGCTGGCCGTTCGCGACAAGGTGGCTCCGGGCACACGGTTCGGGATCGGGCTGCGGCTCGGCGCCACGGCGGCCCGCGAACTGGCCGACCGGCAGACGCTGGTCGCATTCCAGCGCTGGCTCGAGCGCGAAAACTGCTACGTCTTTACCGTCAATGGTTTTCCATTCGGGACGTTTCACGGCATGCGTGTGAAGGAGCAGGTGTACCGGCCCGACTGGGCCACACCGGAACGCCTGGCGTACACGATCCTGCTTTTCGACCTGATGGCGGAAATCGTGCCGCCCGGCGAGGAAGGGAGCGTGAGCACACTGCCGATCTCGTTCAAGGGGTTCGACTGGACGCCGGCCGAGCGCGAGGCCGCGCGCCGCAACCTGCTCGACTGCGCGGCCCACATCCAGCGCCTCGCCCGCCGAAGCCACCGCGACCTGCACCTCGGCCTGGAACCGGAGCCGCTGTGCACGCTCGAGACCAGCGACGAGCTGATCGCTTTCCTCGCGGAATACGATGACGATTTCCGCCGCGTAGTCGGCATGAACTACGACTGCTGCCATCTGGCGGTCGAATTCGAGGAGCCGCGCGAGACACTCGCGAAATTGACCGCCGCGGGCGTGCGCTTGAGCAAATTCCACCTCAGCTCGGCCCTCCGCCTGCACCCGAGCGCCGAAGCCTTGGCGCGCCTGCGCGAATTCGACGAGGACACGTACCTGCACCAGGTGGTCGTGCGCCCGGGCGATGGCGGGCCGCTGCGACGGCACCTCGACCTGCCGGACGCGTTGCTGGCTGCGGTCGACGGACGGGAGGCGGTCAGCCCGACCACCGGCGCCGCGCCAGATGAATGGCGCGTTCATTTTCATGTGCCGGTGCACGCGCATCCCGATCTGATTTTCCGGGACACGCGCGACCACGTGAGCGGGGTGCTCGACGTGCTCGCAGCCACACCGGACCTGTGCCGGCATCTGGAAATCGAGACGTACACCTGGTCGGTGTTGCCTGCGTCGCTGCGGCGGACGGACGTGACCGACCAGATCGCCGCGGAGTATGCCTGGGTGCTCGGGGAAATGCGGCAGCGGGGGCTGGCGTGACGGGCGAAGCGCGGTGGGCGGCGGGCAGCGGCACAAATTGTGATTGCCCGAACCGCGAGGCGTCGCAAACTGCAAGGCAAGTTGATTCGAATCATTCAGATTTGAGCGCAAGACAAGTTTCCATGCCCGAGGTGCCCACGGCGGACGTTCCGGAAGCGGAGCGTCTGCGCGGCGCATTCCGCTGGATGCTGCTGGCGCGGCGTCTGGAGGACAAGATCACGAGCCTTTACCATGCCGGTAAAATCGTCGGCGGCGTTTATCTGGGCCGCGGGCAGGAGGCCTTCAGCGGGGCGCTCGGCGTCACACTGCGCCATGGCCGCGACATCTTCGCCCCCCTGATCCGCGACATGGCCGGCCGGCTCGCGTTCGGGGAGCCGCTGCTGGATTCCACGCGCACGTATCTCGGCAGCGCTCTCGGGCCGATGCGCGGGCGGGACGGCAACGTCCACCACGGGCGGCCCACGGAAGGCATACCGGCCATGATTTCGCACCTCGGCTCGATGGTCTCGGTGGTGAGCGGCATGTTGATGGCCCGGAGATTCAAGGGCGAGCGGGAATCGGTGGGCGCCACATGCCTGGGCGACGGCGCGACCTCGACCGGCGCTTTCCACGAAGCCGTGAACCTGGCCGCGATCGAACGCCTGCCGCTCGTCATCGCCGTCGCCAACAACCAGTTCGCCTACTCCACGCCCACCGACCGCCAGTTCGCCTGCCGCGAGCTGGCCGACCGCGCCGCCGGCTACGGCATCGATGGCCATACCGTGGACGGAACCGATTTTGTGGCGTGCCTCTCGGTCTTCGAGCATGCCGTCGCGCGCGCGCGCGCAGGGCACGGGCCGCAACTCGTCGTCGGCAACCTGCTTCGCCTCGCGGGGCACGGCGCCCACGACGACGCCAGCTACGTGCCTGACGAGATGAGGAAATCGGCGCTCGGGCGCGATTGCCTCGACGTGGCGCGGCGGCACCTGCTCGACCATGGGCTGGCGACCGCGGACGAACTCGAGCGGATGGAGCGCGAGGTTGTGGACGAGGTGCAGGTGGCGGTGGCCAAGGCGCAGATGGATCCGTCGCCCGAGGCGTTCGGCGAGACGTGGTGCGCGCTGAGTTCCAATTTCCGTCCATGACGCGCGCGTTCGATTACCGATGCGACCGGCATCCGCCGGCGGTGGAGGCGCCGCGGCGGACGAGAGACCCCGAATTTTCATGGCTCTGACTTATCTCGAGGCGATTCGCGAAGCCCAGACGTGCGCGCTGCGCGCCGATCCGTCGGTCTTCATTTACGGGCAGGACGTCGCCACGTTCGGCGGCGCGTTCAAGGCCACCAAGAACCTGGCGCGCGAGTTTCCCGGGCGCGTGATCGATGCGCCGATCAGCGAGGACGCCATCCTCGGCGTGGCGATCGGCGCCGCCCTCGAAGGCATGCGGCCGGTGATCGAAATGCAGTTCGCCGATTTCTCGAGCATCGCCTTCAACCAGATCGTCAACCAGGCCGCCACGCACTTCTGGCGGACCGGAGTGCCCTGCCCGATCGTCGTCCGGCTGCCGAGCGGCGGCACGCCGGGCAGCGGGCCGTTCCACAGCCAGATGATGGAGTCGATTTATGCGCACTATCCCGGGCTGATCGTCATGACGCCGGCGACGGTGGGCGACGCGTATTCGATGCTTCTCGAGGCGGTGGCGCTGGATGATCCGGTCATCTTCTGCGAGCACAAGTTCCTGTACTACCACCTCAAGGAGGACGCGCTGCCGGAGGAAAGCCTGCCCGTGGGCAAAGCGCGGATCGCGCGGCCCGGCCGGCATGCCACGGTGGTGACGTACTCCGCGATGGTCCACGAGGCGCTGCGCGCGGCCGCGGATCTGGCGCTGGAAGGGTACGAGATCGAGGTGCTCGACCTGCGGTCGGTCAAACCGATCGATTCGGACACGGTGCTGGCAAGCGTGGCGCGGACCGGGCGCCTGCTGTGCGTGGGCGAAAGTTTCCCGTGGGGCGGCGTGTGCGCGGAAGTGACGGCGCGCGTCGTGGTGGATGGATTTCACCTGCTGGACGCGCCGCCTCAGCGCCTCAACGCGCGGGACACGCCGATCCCGTATCACCCGAACCTGTGGGCGGCCCACCGCCCGACCGCCGCGGCGATCGCCGACAGCCTGCGCCACCTGCTGCGGCTCTGAAGCAATGGGACTCTTGTATGGGATTATGGGGCATATGTGGCCTGTGGGCCACATATGCCCCGTGAACCGTGAACCGTGAACCGTGAACCGTGAACCGTGAACCGTGAACCGTG
>CAZYHO010000299.1:0-6304 GCA_964647495.1 uncultured Akkermansia sp.
CACACCGATGCTCGAATACGCCCGTGCCTGCCCGCCTCGCCACCGCCTGGCACTGGCCTTCGCGGCTCACAAACTGGGCGATTCGCGCGATGCACCGGGCGCTGGAAGACCCCAGTCCCACTGGCTGGGCATTCGAGAATCGCGAAGACGGATTCCGGATTGAAAGAGTGACCGGCAAGCCACGGCACGGAAGCACCGGAGGGAGCCGTGTCTGGCCGGAATCCATGAAGGAAGGAGAAAAGCTTGGACGCGCGGATGAGACAATCGCCGACCGGGCCGCCTGGGCTCTGAAAAACATCATATGGACGCTGCCCCCCGCTCATCCCCTGCTGAAAGACAACGCGAGCCGGATGACTCGCGTGAAGGAGGCCATGGACCGCTTCAGGTATCGCAAGGCGACGCACGGTGAAATGATGGTCCAGCAAGCGGGCGAAAAATGGGCTATTATCAACCTGATGATCCCGGATATCCCGCCACTCGAGCATCCGGCCACCCCCGATGACCTAGCCGCGGGCCGGGCGATTTTCACCCTGGACGGCAAGGGGGAGCGCGTGGCGATGGCGTTGCCGGCGCGGGCGATCTTTGCCGCGGATGCCGGTCAGACAAAGCCCAGAACCGCCATCATTGTCCAGGCGGAAAAACGCCCGGACGGCGTTGTCATTTACGGCGCCCTTTTTCGTGGCGGTTGGGGCTCGATGAGCGATCGGGAACTCGCGGACGTGGAACCACTCGTTGAACCGAAGGCGGTCGATGAGGACGACTGAAAGAAAGAAAAGGCAGACAGCCACAATGTTGCCGGCCCACGATGCTGCCGGCCCATGCCTCGGGCTCATTTATTTCCCCGCGCGCCGGGTGATGAGGATGACCGCGACCAGGATGAAGGCCCCGGCCAAGGCGACCGTGGGCGGCACGATCTCGCCGAGCACGAGATGCCCGAGCAGCACGGCGACCAGCGGGTTGACATACGCATAAGTCGAGACCCGCGCCGGAGTGCTCACCTCCAGCAGCCAGACGTAGGCCGTGAAGCCGACCAGCGAGCCGATGAATGTCAGGTACGCCCATGCCCAGACCGAAGTGGCGGTCAGGCGCGCTGGGTCGAAGTCCGCGCCTTCGCCGAGCGACAATCCGGTCAGGATCTGCCATGTGCCGCCGAGGATCATTTGCATCGCGATGGCGAGCAGGGCCGAAGCCGGCCGGGCGGCGTGACGGGCGTAAATCGAGCCGGCGGCCCAGGCCATCGTGGCGCCGAGCAATACCACGGCCCCCACGGGATCGACCAGCCGCTGGCCGAGGTCGTTGCGCCCGAGCACGATGAGCGACACCCCGCCGAAACCGACCGCGAGGCCCAGCACCGTCACCCAGCCGGGCGCCTTGCCTTGCGGGCGCAGCCAGTCGACCAGCAGAATCCACAGCGGCGTGATCGCGATGAGCAGCGCCGTCAACCCGGTGGGCACGGTCTGCTCGGCCCATGTCACGCCACCGTTGCCGGCAAGCAGCAGCAGCGCGCCGATGATGCCGGCGCTTTTCCAATGGACTGCTTCCGGCCGCGCCGCCCCGCGCCACCGCATAACTCCATAGAGCAGCCCGCCGGCGATCAGAAACCGGCTGCCGGCCATCAGGAATGGCGGCATCGTGTCGATCGCCAGCCGGATGCCGAGATAGGTCGAGCCCCAGATCAGATAGACCGCGGCAAATGCGGTCAATACCAGCCACAGCGGAGCGGAAGGCCGCCCCCCACCGGCAGGGCGGACCGGTGACGCAGGCGGAACAGGTGATGGTGGACCGGCGGAAGGCGGCGGCGCCAACGAAGGCGGCGGCGCCTCACACGGATCCGGACAAGTGCGGTTCATCGGCTTGGAGTGGTGAACCAGCCAACCGCAGGAAACAAAACACCCACTGCCATTGGCTGGAAGTGGGTGGCTGAAAAGTCTTGGTTTGGAATCACTCGACGATTTGGCTCAACCCACAGGGACCGGAACGGCCCAGACCTTCGCACGACGCAGAACGGCGTGCGGACGGCAGACAGCGGCGGCCTTGGCGCGGGTGGATCGAAGAGACATCGGTCCCGTGCCGTTACGCGGCGGGTCTGGTCTTGTCAAGCCGCAGCCTCAGACTGGGCTGCGGGCCGCGCGCCCCGAGCATTGAGAAGCCCCGGCGTAGCTGCTGAGTGGACGCGTTGGCCTGTGAACCGGCTTCAGCCGCAGCCGACAGCGTCTTGCGGAGTCCTTTCCGCTCCATGTTGAACGCATTGAGCCGTCCTTTTCCTGGACTTGTTGCGCCCGCCTCCCTCATGGTTTCTATAGCCGCCGTTACGAATGCCCACTGTTTTCGACAACATCGAACTCCCGTTCCTGGAGAATGACCCCGCAATCGGACTCAAGGACGCGCTGAAGCTGGCTCGCCGCGGCGACTTCTGTGTCGGCTATTTCAATCTTCGGGGGTGGCGGTGCATCGACGATGTCGTGTCGTCCTGGCCCGACTCTCCGGAATCCGGCGGCCCCGCCCCTTGCCGGCTCCTCGTCGGCATGCAGCGCCTCCCGCAGGACGAGCTGCGTTCGTGGCTTGCGGAATCTCCGGAGCGTGACCCAGACAACAAAACGCTCGCCAGGCTCAAGAATGACGCCGCCCTGGAGTTCAAGAAACAGTTGACCGTCGGCTATCCCACCGACGCCGACGAGGCCGGGCTGCGGCGGCTTGCCCGGCAGCTTGGCGAAGGCCGCCTCAAGGTGAAACTCTTCCTGAAACACGCCCTCCACGCCAAACTCTACCTCGCACATCGAGAAGACACCATCAACCCCGTCATCGCCTACCTCGGGAGCAGCAACCTGACCCTTGCCGGCCTCAAGGGCCAGGGCGAACTCAACATCGACGTCCTCGACAAGGACGCGGCCACCAAGCTCCACCAGTGGTTCGAGGACCGCTGGGCGGATTCGCGATGCCTCGACATCTCCGAAGAACTCCTCGCCATCATTGAGGAGAGCTGGGCAGGGCAACGCCTCGTTGCGCCCTACCACGTTTACCTGAAAATGGCGTGGCATCTCTCGCAAGACGCGCGCGAGGGCATCAAGGAGTTTCGCGTGCCCTCCGAAATCCGCGAACACCTCCTGCCCTTCCAGGAAAAAGCGGTGCAGATCGCCTGCCGCCACCTCAACAAACGCGGTGGCGTGCTTGTCGGCGACGTCGTGGGCCTCGGCAAAACCCGCATCGCCGCCGCCATCGCCCGCGTCATGGGTGATGACCAGATGCTCGAGACGCTCGTCCTGTGCCCGAAAAACCTCACCTCCATGTGGGAGGACTACGCCCGCGTCTTTGGACTACGCGCGCCCAAGGTGCTTTCCCAGAGCGTTTCCCAACGCGATCTGCCCCGACTCCCGCGCTACCGCCTCGTTCTCATCGACGAATCGCACAATTTCCGCAACCGCGAGGGGAGAATCTATCAGGCCATCCGCGAGTACGTGGAGCGCAACGATTGCAAGGTCATCCTCCTTTCCGCCACCCCCTACAACAAAACCTACCTCGACCTCGGTGCCCAGCTTCGCCTCTTCCTCAACGAGCAGCACGACCTCGGCATCCGGCCGGAAGCCATGCTGCGCGAAACCGGCGAATCGGACTTCGCTCTCAATTACCCGAACACCCCGGTCTCGTCGCTCGGGGCCTTCGAGCAGAGCCGTCATCCCGACGACTGGCGCGACCTCATGCGCCTCTTCCTCGTCCGGCGCACCCGTTCCTTCATCGTCAAAAACTACGCCGACATCGACGAACGCAACGGTCTGCCCTACCTCACGCTGCAGAACGGCGAGCGGATGTATTTCCCCGTTCGCAAACCCGTCTCCGTCAAGTTCCGCTCCGATCCCGAAGACATTGACGATCCTTGCGCGCGTCTCTTCCGGGACGAAGTGGTGCAGGCCATCGACCGCCTGAATCTCCCGCGCTACGGACGCAGCCTCTACCGGAAAGACCAGCTCCCTTTTGATCTTTCGGACGCCGAGACCGCCATCCTCGGCGACCTCTCCCGCGCGGGAAAGCGCATGAAAGGCTTCTGCCGCACCAACCTCTTCAAACGACTCGAAAGCTCGGCCCACGCCTTCCTGCTCTCCGTCCACCGCCATATCCTCCGCAACCACATAGAAATCCACGCGTTGGAAAACCGGCTTCCCTTGCCCATCGGCCAGCAGGACTCCGCTTCCCTCGACACCCGCCTGCGCGACTCCGGCGACGGCGAACTCGATCTCGAGGACCAGGACCAGAGCCTGCCACCCCTCGGCCAATGGGACGAAAACCACTACCGGTCCGAAGCGGCCGCCATCTACCACCACATCTCCACCCATCAGAAGCGGCGCTACAAATGGCTGCGCGTCGACGTATTCAAAAAAACCCTCGTCCAGCATCTGAAAGAAGACTCCGAAGCCTTGCGCCGCATCCTCGCCGAGGCCGGTGAGATCCCGCCGGCGAAGGACTACAAACTCCAGTCCCTCATCCGCCTCCTCCAAAGCGAAGCCGCTTCCGAAAAATTCCTCCTCTTCACCCAGTTCGCCGACACCGCCGCTTACCTCGCCGACGCCCTCCGCGAAGCCGGCGTCCAGGACGTGGATTGCGCCACCGGAAACTCCGAAGACCCCGCAAAACAGGCCTGGCGCTTCTCCCCCGAATCGAACGGCAAACTGATCGATTTCCCATCCTCGAAGCAAACCCGTGTCCTCATCGCCACCGACGTGCTCTCCGAGGGCCAGAACCTCCAGGACGCCGCCCGCGTCATCAACTACGACCTCCCTTGGGCCATCATCCGCCTCATCCAGCGTGCCGGACGCGTGGACCGCATCGGCCAGAAGCGCGACGTCATCCACTGCTATTCCTTCCTCCCCGCCGAGGGCGTCGAGAACATCATTCTCCTGCGCCGCCGCCTCGTTCACCGCTTGCGTGAAAACGAGGAAGTCGTCGGCTCCGATGAATCCTTCTTCGAAGACCAGACGCCCTCCGACGAAGAAAACCTCCGGAGTCTGTACGACGAGAAATCCGGCATCCTCGACGAGCCCGAGGACGACGATGTCGATCTCACTTCCGAGGCCTTCGAGGTGTGGGCTCAGGCCATCAAGGACAACCCCGACCTCCGCAAAGCCGTCGAGGCTCTGCCCGACGTCGTATTCGCCACCAGGCGGCACGTCCCCGATCCCGAGCGCCCCCATCTCACCCCGCCCGGAGTGCTCTCCTACATCCGCACTCCACAGGACCACGATGCCCTGCTGTGGATCGACGCCGAGGGGAATACCGTCACCGAATCTCTCGTCCGCATTTTCCGCCAGGCGAAATGCGGCCCGGACGAACCACCCCTGCCGCGCCGCGCAGACCACCACGCGCTCGTCGCCCGCGCCGTCCACATCGTCGAAAACGAGCGCAAAGACCTGCAAGCCGGCCAGCTCGGTTCCCGCCGCGGCGCCCGCTATCGCGCCTACGAGCGATTACAAGACTTCCTGCGCCATCGCGAGGGCGACCTCTTCCTCACCGATCAGGTCCGTTCCGCCATCCAGGCGATCTACGACCACCCACTCACCACCGAAGCGGTCGATAAACTCAACCGCCAGCTCCGCACCGGCATCTCCGAGGACGACCTCGCCGCACTCGTAACCACCCTCCACCGCGACGACCGCCTCGTCGTCGTCAACCTCCACGACGCGCCCCGCCGCGAGCCGCATATTCTCTGCTCGATGGGATTGACCGATTCCTGAACATGCACCTGATCTACATCGACGACCGCGGCATCGATTTGATCAAGCCCCTGATCCACCGCGGTCAGGAACAGCTTCCCGACGTCATCGAATGGCTCAAACAAGTCCAGAAATGAAAGGAGCGGCGAGGAACCCCGGAGGGGTTCGGGTCGCCTGCGGGGCGGCCACGCTCGTCGCTGATAGAATTATCGCATTTTCTGCTCCACCGTTCAAGTTCCTTTTCTCATGACCCCCGAACAACGCCAGGAAATCGCTCGCCGCCTCGAGGCCTTCGACTTCTCCGGTCTCTTCACCGATCCCTCTATCGGCTGGGACTGGCCCGGCTCCGGTCCACGCCTGCCCGTTCCTTTCGAGAACGGCTTTCTCGAACTCAAATCGGTCGCCGAAAAGCGCGGAGTCCGCGTCCTCCTCGTCCCTTCCCAAACCGATGGTTCCATCATGCCTTCGGATGCCCGAAAGAAGTTGGAAAAGGCGGTCACTCCCCTCGCCGCCGAGCACTTGCTCATCTTCACCGACACTGCCAAGACCCGCCAAATCTGGCTCTGGACGTCCCGTCTCCCCGGCCAGCCCATCCGCCACCG
>CAZYHO010000300.1:0-6280 GCA_964647495.1 uncultured Akkermansia sp.
GCTGATCTTGACCGCCTATGAAAAATGAAATGATCCACGTGGGGCAGATCGGAATACGATTCCTGCTCGAATCGGCCGACACGAACGGCGCCGTGTCGATGTTTGAATTCACCGTTCCGGAGGGGGCCAAAGTTCCGCTGCCCCATTCGCACAAGTATTACGACGAGACCATTTACGGAGTGGAAGGCGTGGTGACCTTCACCGTCGAGGGAAGTCCGGTGGACATCGGACCAGGGGAATCTTGTTTTATCCCGCGGGGGGCGGTTCACGGTTTCAATAACCTGAAGCAGACGGCCGTGAAGGCGCTGGCCATCATCACACCGGCGCTTCTCGGTCCCGATTTCTTCAGGCAGGCGGCAGCCATCGTGAATGCCGGCGGCCCGCCCGACGTTGAAAAACTGAAAGCGGTGATGCTGGAACACGGGCTCGTCCCCGCGATGCCGCAGGCGGCTTCGCCATAGCCAATGTCAGGCTGGCGCCGGCCTCCGGTCCGTGAAGCGGCATGGCCGCTTCACGCGACAACGGGCCATTTGAAGGTGGATGAGAGCGGGATGCGCCGGCCGGTGGCGGACGACTCGCGCGCGGCAGTGATGATTTCGAGGACGTGGAGCGCGTGTCCGGGGGTCACGAGCAGATCTTTGCCGGTCGCCAGGCATTCGGCCGCCAGCGCGGCGCCCTGCTGCCAGACGTAGCCTTCGGCGTCCACGGCGTGGCGTTCGATTCTGGGCGAGTCTTTCGTCGCCAGGTCCACGCCGAGCGGCGCCCAGTCGTAGCCGACGAGGCCGAGGAACCCTTTCGACCCGACGATGCTGATGGTGTGGCGGGTTTCCTTGCTGCCGTCGTGGCCGTGCGGGTTGAAGTAATTGAAGCCCGACTGGGTGTGGGAAATGACGCCGTTGCCGTGGTCGATGAGCACCATGGCATTGTCCTCCTCGGTGACCTGGATGCGGCCTTTGCCGTCGACGGTGCGTTCGGGCGTGACGATGCTGAGCATGGCGCTGACGGATTTGGCCGGCCCGAGCAGGCCGGTGAGCGATGTGAGGTTGTAGACGGCGAGGTCCGGCATCGAGCCGCCGAGTTTTTCGTAGAAGAAGGCCGACCAGCCCGGGCCTTCATGGCCGTAGTCGGCGTGGGCGGCGGCGACGCGCCCGAGTTTGCCGGCGGCGAGTTGTTTGGCCATGAAGGCGAACTGCGGACTTTGAACGGTGATCGGGGCGCCCCAGAGGCGCCGCCCTTTTTCGCCGGCGAGCCGCAGCAGGTCCTGCCCTGCGGAAAGGGAATTGGCGATCGGCTTCTCGCTCCAGACATGCCTGCCGGCTTCGAGCGCCTGGCGGTTCAATCGCTCGTGCTCCTGCATGTCGGTCAGGTTGACGAGCAGGTCGAACGGCTGCCCGGCCAGCATCGCGTCGATATGTGGATAGTGATGCGCGACATTGAACCGCCCGGCCTGGCGGCGGGCGCGCTCGGGTTTGATGTCGCAGAGGCTGACGATCTCGACGAATGGAGAGTCCGAGAGCACGGGCAGGTACGAATTGGAGACGCTGCCGCAGCCGATGACCCCGGTGCGGATGCGTTTCGGCGCAGCGTCGGCCGCGTCGGCGGGATCGGCGGGATCGGCGGCTCGCGATGCCGCGGCGCCCGAAGCGAGTGCCGCCGTGGCGGCGAAGGCGGCGCGGGTGAACTCGCGGCGATCGATGTGCGGGGTTTTCGGTGGCATGGTGCTTGAGCGCTGTGAGCGGTGTGGGTAACGGGATTTCGGGGGGGTGAACGTGCGGTCGCCGATCATGGCGAGTCGCCGGACGCCTGGTCCTGTGGTCCGGTGGTTTGCTGTGAGTGAGCGTCCTGTGAGTGTGCGGCGGGCGCCTGCGGGCGCTGGGCGCGTTCGCGCGCGGCGGCACGGAGTTTCCACCACCATCCCAAGGCGGCCCCGATCATGGCAAGGATCACCACGACGGTGACGCAGCCCGCCGTGAGGCGGGAGGCCAGGGTTCTTGAGCGGGATGCGGCCATGGCGGAAACGGTCAGGACTGGACGGCGCCGGGCAGGGGCATGTCCAGCTCCACGGCATGGAACACATGGCCGAGGTGGTTCGGGTGGGTCAAGGTCTGGAATTGCCGCCGCCAGGTCGCGTCCGGCGGCGGACACTCCATCAGCCGCGGTCCCGCCAGCCGCGTCAGAAACGCGCCTTGCCGTTCGGGACCGCGAACCGCAAAGCCGGCCCGCCGCGCCGCGCCAGCCAGATCGGTGAAATTCACGTCGGCCGTCAGGTCGGTCTCGCCGGGCGCCGCGAGGGGATCGTCGAGGCGGCGGTGTTCGCGATACCCGCGCAGTGTGCCCGAGCTGCGGTGCGGTGCGAAATAGTCCTCGGCCGGCCTCCCGTAGTCGATCAGCAATGCGTGGCCGCCTCCTGCCATGGCACGCCCCAGCGCGCGGACCCAGTCCGCCAGACCCGGGCACGTTTCCGTTTCGTAGCCCGCCGGAAGCCTCGGCGCCTCACCATCCGCCACTCCACCAGCAAACCGTGAACCGGGCCTCTCACCCTCATCACCAGCCTCCGGCCCACCAGTAAACCGTGAACCGTGTACCGTGTACCGTGTACCGGGCTCCCTGCCCCGTGCCCCGTGCCCCGGCTCGGTCACCCACGCAAAACAGCCCCGCGCGTCAACGCCGACACTCATCCGGCGCCAGATCGTTCCGTCGAACCGCCAGCGAGCCACCGGAAAGGCATCCAGCAGCTCGTTCGCGAAGAAAAGCACGCCCGCCTCCGCCCCCGCCAGCGCCGCCCCCTCGTCCAGCGCCGCCACCCACGTCACCCCGCCCGCCGCCGCGCCCGCCGCCGCCTCCATCAGCCTCGCACTCTGCGCGGCGCGGCGAGCGGCCGACGGTTCCACGATGACCGGCCTCACCGCTTTCGCGAAATCGCCATGGCGCGACCGGATCGCCGCCAGCACATCGGCCATCAGCCGGCCGTCGTGCGCGCCTTGCTCCACCAGCGCCACCACCTCCGGCCGCCCCATCCGCTCCCAGCCCCGCGCCGCCCACCCGGCCAGCAGTTCGCCGAAAACCGGCCCGACCGAGACGCTCGTGAAAAAGTCCCCGCGCTTTCCGACCTCCCGCCCGGCCGTCGTGTAGTACCCCAGCTCCGGATCGTATAAACACCTCTCCATGTACACCTCGAACGGCATGGGACCGGATTCCGAAATCTCCCTCCGCAACGCCTGCCCGAGCGCCGTTTCCTGCCTCAACTGCGGAGTGGATGTTGCCATTGCTCCAATTTGAGTGATAGTTCCCGCCCTCCCGTCGCGTTGTGTGCGACGTTCCATCGCCCAGTCTGTCTCACGTCTCTTCCCATCGCCATGATCGGTGACCTCATCAAGCCGGAATCTTCACCGCCGCCCAGCTACTACCGCCGTGCCCGCCGCCGCTCGATCTTCTCGCGCTGGTGGGTCCGGTGGGGCCTCGTCATCGGATCCCTGGTCGCCATCGTCCTCGCCATCGCCGCCTTCGCCCTCTCGTCCCATTACCGCAAGAAGGCGCTCGAGTACGACCTCTCCGCCCTCAGCTACCTCGAGCGCAGCAACATGATCTACGACCGCCACGGCGTCGAAATAGGCAGTTTCTACCTCATGGAAAACCGCCGCCCCGTCGCCTTCGCAGACCTCCCCAAACATTTCATCGACGCCCTCGTCGCGCAGGAGGACAGCCGCTTCTGGGAGCACGACGGCGTGGATTACATGGGCATCCTCCGGGCCGCCCGCGCCACCGCCCTTGTCGGCCGCATCCACCAGGGCGCCAGCACCATCACGCAACAGCTTGCCCGCCAAGGGTTTGCGCTTGGAAATCAGAAGCCCTTCGACCGCAAGTTCACGGAAGTCTTCCTCGCCCGCCGCATCGAGCGCGAATTCAACAAACAGCAAATCCTCGAACTCTATCTCAACCGCATTTACTTCGGCCGCGGCTTCTATGGCGTCAATGCCGCCGCTCTCGGCTATTTCGGCCGCCCCATCAACGATATCTCCCTCGAAGAGGGCGCCGTTCTCGCCGGCCTCATCAAGGCGCCCAACCGCTGCTCGCCCCTCAACAGCATCGTCGAAGCCACCGAGGCCCGCAATCAGGTGCTCAATCGCATGCTCGCCGAGAATTACCTGACCCCGGCCGACCACGCCCGCTACAAGGCGATGAATATCGAGCTGTCGCCGGGCCGCATCCAGGGTGTGACCGGTTACGTGCAGGCCGAGGTTCGGGAGAAGCTCATCGACCTGCTCGGATACGACCGCACCGTCGGGGGCGGTTTCCGGGTTTTCACGACGATCGACAGCGATCTCCAGAAGGCCGCCGAGGAGTCCGTCCGCACGCGGCTCACGGAAATGGAAAAAGTTTCCACCCCCTACCGCCACGAGACGCCGGACCAATACCAGCGGAAACTCGAAGCCTTCCTCGCCACCGGCAAGACCATCGACGACAAGGACGCTCCCCGCCCGACGTACCTTCAAGGCGCGCTCATCGCCGTGGACAACGAAAATGGCGCGATCCTCAGCCTCGTCGGAGGCCGCAACTTTTCCCACAGCCAGTACAACCGCGCGCTGCAGGGGTTCCGCCCGACCGGCACCGCCTTCCTGCCCTTCGTTTACGGGGCGGCCTTCGAAAACGGCGCCTACCCCGGCACGCGGGTCAAGGATGCGCCGCTGGACAACACCCGCGTCATGATCGGCGCCATCACAGGCATCCTCGGTGAATGGGGCAGCGAGGACATCCGCACCGACTACGTCGGCGACATCAACGCGCGCCGCGCCCTCGTTCTCTCGCGCAACGGCGCCACCGTCCGCATCGGCGCCGATGTCGGCCTCGCCAAAGTCCAGGACTTCGCCCGCCGCTCCGGATTTCAGTCGCCGCTCGCCAACGAAAACAAGGCGTTCCTCGGCCACAGCGAAGCCACCCCGGCCGAAATGGTCCTCGCCTACACCTCGTTCGCCAACGCCGGCCTGCGCCCCGCCCAGCTCCACCTCGTCACCCGCATCGAAGACCACGAAGGCCGCGTCGTTTACGCCTCCAGGGCCGCGGAAGCCGCCCTCGTCCGCGCCACCGATGAATTCACGGCCTGGCAGGTCCATTCCTGCCTCCGCCAGGCGCTCCGCGAAGGCCCCGGCAGCGAGGCCACCACCAGGCACGGCCTGAGCGGCATTCCCGCCGGTGGCAAAGGTGGCACCCATTCCAGCTTCACCGATCTCTGGTTCGCGGGCGGCACGCAGCGCGTCACCTGCGCCGTCTGGGTCGGTCTGGACAAGCCAGGCACCATTTTCGAAAACGCCTTCAGCCGGCAGGTCGCCCTCCCGATCTGGTGCGACTTCATCCGCGCCGCCGATCCCGCTTTCCCCGCCTCCCCCGTCGACCCGCCTCCCACCGGCGAAACCATCGAGGTCTGCACGCGCTCGGGATTGCGCGCCACCGACAATTGCTACGAAGCCCAGCCCGACCCGGCCACCAAGCGCCTCCGCTTCGTCCGCACCACGTATCGCGAAATCGTCCGCCCGGGATACAAAGTCACCGACGCCTGCCAGTTCCATTCCAGGCTGCCCGATGGAGGAGCCCCTCCCGCCAGCGTCATCCCCCCGCTCGCCGCCGAACCGGTCCCCATCGTCAATCCCAGAGCCGCCGCCGTCGCCGCCAACGCCGAATCAGTCGCCATCCTCGCCCCCATCCTCCTCGGCGCCGACGACCCTTACGGCGCCATCAAGTCAACCAAGGGCATCCCGCGCGCCGGCCTGATCCTCGACCCCGGCCCCATCTCCCCCGCCACCCAGCCGGAGTTCGACCTCGCCCCACAACGCCTCCTCGAAAAAGAAAAAGGCCGCCTCGACCTCCGCCCCCCGGCTCCCATCAAACTCGATTGACCCCACTCACCCGGCCCGCCCGCGAGTTTCGCCCCGTGCCGCCGCAAGGCGTTCGCTGACGGCGGGTGTGGCGAAGTCGAGACCGGCATGGAATGACCGAAACGACCGAAAAAGGCGCCATGCCCCGCCACGCGAGCCCTCTCGACGCTCATTTTGATACATGTCGGGCATCTCATGTATAGAAAAAGGCACTTTTCTATACATATTGGCCCTTCCGTCCGCCTCATGTCCTTCCTGTCCCCACTCCACCATCTCGTCCCAAGCCGCTTCGAGACGCCGGCCATCCTGAAGAAGGTGGCTGGCGCCGGCCGCCGCCTTGCGGAACTGAAAGGCGCCGCCGGCACGATCCCCAAGCAGAGCATCCTGGTGAACACCCTCGCCATGCAGGA
>CAZYHO010000301.1:0-6274 GCA_964647495.1 uncultured Akkermansia sp.
CGGCGCTCCCCGCGGCGAGCGGAAGTGTCATCGTGAACACCAAAGAAAGTGAAGAAACGCGAATTTGGCTGTAACCAAATACCCGAAAACCAGGCAATATGGTGCGAGGATGTGCATTTGCTCCATGCGCTCGATGAAATGCCTCTCGTTTGCCGCGGGCGTTGGCGGTTTGCTGGCCCCCGCCGGGACGATGGGCCAGGAGGTGGCCGAAGCGCGGGCGGCGCAGCGCACGGGCACGAAACTGGTCGATGTCTATTACTCCCTGACCGGTTCCGACGGGCCGTTCACGGTGACGCTCGATGGATCGGCCGACGGCGAGACGACGTGGGCGCTGCCAGTGGCCGCGGTGAGCGGCGACGTGGGCGCGGGCGTGGTGGCGGGCACGAACCGCCACATCACCTGGAACGCAGAGGCAGACTGGAATAGCCAGTTCTCCGAAAACGTCCGGTTTCGCGTGACCGCGACCAGGAGCGTCTCTCCTCCCGATACCGCAGAATTCGCTCTCATCCCGGCCGGAAGTTTTCAGATGGGGGATGCGATGGGGGATTCCCTTGATGTCTCATGGGCATTTTCTGAAATTCTCGAGCTTCCGGTCCACAGCGTGCATGTGAGCGAGTTTTGCATGGCGAAATATGAAGTGACAAAGGCGCTATGGGACGAAGTGCGGGCATGGGCCGTGCCAAACGGATACACGGACCTGCCCAGAGGCTCCCACAACGGCGCAACGAGCTACGGCAAAGGCCCAAATCATCCGGTCTACAATGTGACATGGCATGACGTGGTGAAATGGTGCAACGCGCGGAGCGAAAAGGAAGGGCTGACACCGTGCTACATGGTGGGCGGGACGGTGTATCGGACTGGTTCCTCGAACAATGTAGTCTGCGACTGGAATGCCGGCGGCTACCGGCTGCCAACGGAAGCCGAATGGGAGAAGGCGGCCCGTGGAGGCCTCTCTGGCGGACGCTTTCCATGGGGGAACACGATCAGCCATGCCCAGGCGAACTATTACAGCGTTTGGGAAGAGACTGGCGCCGCGCGGAAGCCTTATTATAGCTACGACGTTTCCTCGACGGAGGGTTCCCATCCGGACCACACCGACGGCGTGTTACCCAACACCTCGCCTGTCGGGAGTTTCGCCGCCAACGAATATGGGCTGTACGATGTGACCGGAAATCTGGGAGAGTGGTGCTGGGACTGGTTCGCCAGCAATTACTATGCAACCTCACCGGCCAGCGACCCTCGCGGTCCACCATCCGACTCGTCCCGGGTGGTTCGGGGTGGCAACGCGGGCAACCCCGCCTCCTTCTGCCGCGTCGCGAGACGCAACTTCATCGACCCCAGCGGCCGCTACGTTGTGAGCTTCCGGCTGGCCCGCGGTGTCGCGTCAGGCGCCGGGGCGGCCTCGACCCGGACCGCGTCCATGACAGTGGACACGCGCAGAGAGAATCCGCCCGCCGAAGACGCCCTGTGGCTCCTGTCCGTCACACGAGCCGGAGCGACCCTGGAGGAAGGGGTCATCTTGTCCTGGGCCACCGCGCCCGGGCGGCTGTACAATGTCGAGCGGTCGGTCGATCTGGCGAACTGGGAGGTGGTGGCCCGCAACGTGACGGGGGATCCGCCGGTCAACACGGTGGTGGACGTGCCGCCGGTTGCTGGCGGGCGGGCGTTTTACCGGGTGGTGCTGCTGGAACGGGCCGATCCCGGCGAGTGACGCGCGTTTGGCCGTGCGGGTGATCCAGGATTTCCGCAATCCACAGGGGTCCGTCCCCATACGCTCACTCGATCACATCAGCGCGCGGGGCGTTGGCCGACGAAGGCGCTCTCCGCAACGGCGCGGGCGGCGGCGGGTAGGGCGGCCGCCCAGCGCCTGGCCGCGGCGGGATCGACGCGCTGCCATTGGCGGGCGAGATTCCAGAGCGTCCAGGTTTTGGTGTCGCCTTCCGGCAGGGAGGTCGCCCACCGGGCGGCGGCGGGCGCGTCGTCCAGCGCCCAATGCGCGGCGAGGCGGCTGGCGAGTTCGGTGGTCTGCGGCGAATCCAACTGTTCGCCGAGCCACGCGGCGGCTTCGGCGGGCGCGTGTGCCGCCTGAAGCGTGATCAGATTGGCTTGGGCGCTGGCCTGTTGATCCGCCGGCAGGGTCAGGGTTTGTTCCCACACATCGTGGCGCTCGGTTTTGCTGAGCGTGTTCAGCACCCCGTCGCCGAAAGTGTACTCCCTCGGGCGCGGCAGGTTTTTCAACAAGCGCTCGACGGAGCCGGTTGATTTGTCGCCCTCGTATCTCGGCCCCGCCGCTTGGGCGTGGGTCTCCATGGCCCGATCGCGCAGCGGGCTCTCCGGCAACTGTTCCAGCCAGGCGCGGGCGGCTTCCGGGTCGCGCTGACTCCATGTGTAAGCCACCACTTCTATCCAGGTTTCGAGATGGTCACCCTTCTCCGCGCTCAAGCGTTTCACCGCCTCTTCCGGATTCTCCCGGACCATGGCATCCACGGTTAGTTTCAGCAGATCGCGGGCAGTCCCGGCGGTCAATCCCTCGGGAGGATTCATCAAGGCGGCGAAGGTTTCGAAGGGATTCCGGGAACTCCAGGAACCGCCTTCCATCACCTCCTTCTGCTGCTCCGGGGTCAAGCGTCCGATGATGGGAAGCAGTTGCGGCAGCGGCGTACTGAATTGCTCGAACACCGCTCCGAGCATCTCCCCGGCATCCGGCTGCGCCACGGCCCATGCCACCGCCTCCTCCATGCCACGTCTCCCGAATTCGCGGGCGACCGCCGCGCGCAGATCCCTGCGCAGCCCGGCATTCCCGACGTGAGCGGCGAACTCCAGCACTTGATCCGGAGCGGTGGCCGCCAGGGCCGACTCTCCCCAACCCAGATCGAATCCCGGCTCCCGGCAATGAGCCCGCATCGTCGCGAAACAGGCTTCGGGGTCGAGGCGGGCGAGCGTGACGTAAAACTCCTCTTGAAGAAGATAACTCTTTTGCCAGTCTTGCGGAGTCAGGCTGTTGAACCAGGCGGTCGCTGCGGTCGCATCTTTCAGCAACCAGGCGGCAGAGGCGGCGGCGACCAACGTGTCGTGGTGCTGCAGCCCCCAAGCCGCCGACCCTTCCGGATCGGCCTCGGCCCAGCGCCTCACCACCGCCGCATCGAGCACCGCTCTCACCGCGATGGTCGAAAAACGCTTCAAATGCGCCAGCAGCAACGGCCACTCGTCGGGCGTCAGGCGCGCGGCGAGCCGGGCGGCGGCGGCCGTCTGAGCGCTGGGAGTCTTTTCCCGTTCGATTTCCTGCAACCAGGACCGGACTTCTGCGGGAAGTTTCGAGCGGTTGGTGGCCGGCTCGGGAGGAGGGGGAAGCGCGAAGGAAACGTCGCGCGACGTGGCCGGAGTGACGCGCTTCCAGGTCACCAGCCACCAACCGGCCGCCGCCATGACGACCACGATCACGGAGAAGCGCAGGACGTTCCGGACCGGGAGTGGTGTGTGGGGAGATAATTTCATGCTCAGGGTGAAACGGGTTTCTCCAAGGCCGCGCGCACCGCTTCCGGCACCGGCAATTCTTCCAGCATGGTGCCGGCGGCGGCGGTGTCCCGCTTTCGCCACTCGCGCATGACTTCCAATAGCGGAGCCCTTTCCACCTTGTCGGGCACGGGCAGGGTGGAGGCCCAGCGGGCGGCGGCTTCGAAATCCGGCTCCGCTTCGGCCAAGAGATGCTCGACGATCCGATGCGCGCCTGCTTCACGGACGGACGGCGCGTCCTGATGCACCAGCCATTCCGACAATTCATACACGCGCTCGGCGGGCCAGCCGGCCGCGACCGCGCCCAGCGCCTGCTCGCGCCGAGGACCGGGCGGCACGGCTTCGGCGACGGCGAGGGCGTCATCGAGACGGCCTTGGTCTGCGAGCTGGAAGAGGGCGTCGGTGGCCTTCGATTCACCGGGATGATTTTCCGGAGTGCGGGCGGTGGTGATTTCCGGTTCGCGGTATTCGTTCCCGGATAAACTCCAGTCCAATTCTTTGAGCAAACTCACGGCTTCCTCCGGCCTGGAGCGGGCCCATGCGGCCGCCAATTCCTGCTGAATCACGGCGCGGGCGACCGGCGAAGCCACCTGCCGTGCGTGGGCCAGCGCGGCCTCCGGATCGGTCTTGGCCAGCCATCCGGCCTGGCGGGCCAAGGCCTGCCATTTCGCCCGCCCCTCGGGAAGAGCGGCCAGTAGCGATTCGACTTTTTCGGGATGCCGCAGGCGGAGTTGCTCCAACAAACTGGTCAATGCGACCGCCCTCTTCTGTGCGGTGGACTGCCCGAGCGCAAAGGCGATGGCGGCTTCGGGATCGGCGCGGATCGACTCCTCCACCGCGACACCCGAATCAGCCCCGTGTTCCAACGCATATTCCCATCCCTGCCGGGGATCGATTCTCGCCAGGCCGTCGGCGATCCACATGTGGAGGTTGTTGTTGTTCCGAATCTTGTTCTTGGTGGAGGAAGCGAGCAGCTCGCGCGCCAGCCGGGGATCGACTTCCGCGATCCCCCGCAGCACCGAACCGGCCTCATACGAGTCCAATGATTGCGCTTCTTCCCAAGCCTCGTGCGGATGCAGGCGGCCAAGTACCCGGTAATACAACCACGTATAGCTCTCCGATTTCCTCACCGCGGCCAGGGCCCCGTCCCGGTCCACCTCAACCCAACGCTGGTAGATCAATTCTTTCTCCATGTGCTGGGTCCGGCTTTCTTTCATCGCGCCGAGTCTTTCCAGCATCTCACTCATCTCCGCAGGCGAAGCGCCCGGCAGCCAGAGCGCGAGTTTTTCCAACCGCTCGCGTCCCTCCGCGGCCAGTACCTCCGCCGTGCTGGGGACCGGCGGTGGGGTGGCCGAGGAAACCGGATGTCCGGCGGAAGCGGCGGCCTCGCTCGTGGCGTCGTGGCCCGGACCGGCGGGAAGCGAAACGGCAGCAACACTTTCCGCGGAATCCGCCCCTTCGCGGTGGACGACAAAGAAAACGCCCGTTCCGGCCGCCAGGCAGATGACGACGATCACAAGCGCGAGTTGTGTCTTGGTGTGCATGGCGAGGCCAAGCTGGAGCAGCGTGGAAGTGCTGATGGCAGTGGCCGCTGAAGCCGAGGCGCCCGCCGCACACGTGGCGGCCAGGCCGGCCGGCGCGGCGCTCGCGAAGGGAATGCCCAATCCCGCCGCCAGGGCGGCCGCCGACACATGATGCCCGCGCCGGTGGAAGAGGCGGCTGAGTTTTTGCAGCGCGCGATGGTGTTGCTGCATCAACGCGGCCTCGCTGCGGCCGGTGGCGGCGGCGAGGTCGCGATACGACCGCTCCTCGAAATACCGAGCGAGGATCAATTCGCGATCCGGACGCGGCAATCGATCGAGCGCTTCATCGAGATCGGGCAGAAGAGAGTCGAGCGCCGCGCCGGTTTCCGTCGCCGCGGTCAATTCCAGGTGGGTGGCGAATTCTTTCATGACGCGGTGGCGGGAAGCTTCCCGGCGAAGGGCTTGGAACGACTCCAGGACCGCGGCCCGGTGCAGCCAGGCGGCCAGCGGCGTTTTGGTCCGGACCAAGGCGGCCGCTTTGCGCGCGAGAACAATAAATACATTCTGCGCCACCTCCTGGGCCAGTTCGTGGTGCCCGGTGCGCCGCCGGGCCACGCCATAGACCAGTCTGGCGTAGCGCTCGGCCAGAACCGCAAACGCTTCGGACGAACCGTCGATGACAAATCCCCCCAGCGCTTCGCGATCGCTCACCGTCCGGAGACCACCTGGGCAGGCGGACACAGCAGGGCAAGCCTCACTGTCAGAATCGAAGGGCGAACTGGAATGACCGGTCATCACTCAAATACGTTCTCTCGCCGCGGAAATCTGACAAGGAGGCGCCGATTTGGGCACGTGAAGTGTCTGTCACCCTGCGGAAGACGCCACCAGGATACAGTCCCCATACGATTCAAACCGGAGGTGGATTCAGCCCCTGAGCCATGCCCGGGCGTCTTTGAGAATGAGGCTCAGGCGAAATGCGTTGTCAGGAAACGGCTGTGGCGATCGAGCAATTCCCGCAGACCGGGCAAATCACGCGGGGGGCGCATCGAGCCGCTCGGCAAACGCCTTCCAGTCTCGTGGCGAGAGTTTGACGCGGTGGTTTTCGGCCACGCGGCGCTCGGCGTCTGGCCAGACCAGGCCCATGACGTATTGCGTGATGGTCAGGCCCCCTGCACCCAGCGTGATCACTCTTGGCTTCATGATGCTGAAGCCCAAAGATCCGCCTGAATCGGTGATCC
>CAZYHO010000302.1:0-6246 GCA_964647495.1 uncultured Akkermansia sp.
CTGGAACGCCGCCCGCCTCCGGGAATGAGCGAGTACGTTCTTTCGTTCACGTCGGTGCTGCTCGAATTCCGGTCCGGTTTCCCCATCGATGGCGATGCCATCGCGGCCGTTCTGGCGGATGCCGCGGAGGCGTCGCCCGCCGCGCTGCCCGCGCCACGGCTGATCCGCGTGCGTTACGACGGACCGGACCTCGGCCGTGTCGCCGAACACGCCTCCCTGTCCGAACGCGAGGTGATCGAGTTGCATGCGGGCACGGTGTACCGCGTGTATTCGCTTGGGTTTGCGCCGGGATTTCCGTATTTGGGCGATCTTGACCGGCGGCTCCGGGTGCCGCGATTGCCCACGCCGCGGGCGCAGGTGCCATCGGGGTCGGTGGCCATCGGCGGCGAACACACAGGCATCTACCCGGTGGCCAGCCCGGGCGGCTGGAATCTCATCGGACGCACCCGCACACGGCTCTTCGTGCCGGAGGCGCCGGACGAGTCGAAATTCTTCCTGCGAGCGGGCGACCTCGTCCGCTTCGAACCCGAGTGAACCGGCCGCCGCGATGAACCTGCCGTTTCTCAAGGTGCTGTCGCCCGGCCTCGGCGCCGCATTTCAAGACCAGGGCCGGCCGGGATGGCGGCGGTTCGGGGTGCCGGGCGGCGGCGCGATGGACGCCCATGCCGCCGCGTATGCGAACCGCCTGCTTTCAAATCCGCCATGGGTCGCGGTCGTCGAGTTCCTGCTGCTCGGGGCGCGTCTCCACGTCCTGCGCGATTGCTGGCTCGCGCTGACCGGGGCCGACATGCAGGCGAGCCACCCGCGCTGGCGGGCGTTTTTCGTGCGGGAGGGCGACACGATCCAGATGACCGCGCATGCATCCGGTGTCTGGGGGTACCTGGCCATCGAAGGCGGTTTTGCGGCGCCTCACTGGCTCGATTCCGCCTCGACTCTGGCCTCCGCCGGCCTGGGCGCGCCGCTGCAAAAAGGCGAACTC
Organism: uncultured Akkermansia sp.; assembly: GCA_964647495.1. Taxonomy (GTDB): domain Bacteria; phylum Verrucomicrobiota; class Verrucomicrobiia; order Verrucomicrobiales; family V1-33; genus CAJBME01. The sequence goes on from CAZYHO010000302.1 coordinate 980, forward strand.
CTCTATCGCAACCAGTCGGAACCGCGCTTCGGACTGCCTCCCGGCGTGGGCGGCCGCGTCGCCCCATGGTCGGAGCAGCGCCGCTACAACCATCCGCCCCGCCTGCGCGTCTGGCCCGCGCCTCAGCGGGAGTGGTTCGCCCCGGAGGAACGCGAGCGCTTTTTCGCCCAGTCGTGGAAGGTCGCGCCGCAGAGCAACCGCATCGGGTATCGCCTTCAAGCCGAGGCCCTGCGCCCGCCCACACGCTCCATGATCAGTGAGCCGGTCCGCGTCGGCAGCATCCAGATCCCGCCGGGCGGCCAGCCGGTCGTCATCCTGCGTGACGGACCGACCGTCGGCGGCTATCCGAAAATCGGAATCGTCGATCCATCCGACATCGACTGGCTCGTCCAGACCGCTCCCGGCCGTTCGATCCGATTCACTTCGGCCGCCGCCGACTGAGACCATGATCCCGCTCGACCTCAACTGCGACCTGGCCGAAGGCGAACCCGCAGAACACACTTCCGCGCTCATGGCGCACATCACATCCGCGAACATCGCGTGCGCGGGACACGCCGGCACCGAGGCCACCATGCGCCACGCCATCGATCTCGGAAAGTCGCTCGGCGTCCGGCTCGGCGCGCATCCCGGCCTGCCCGGGCATTTCGGCCGCGCCAGCGCCGCCGGCCTCACGCCCGCCGGTTTCCGCGCCCTGCTCGATGACCAGGTCGGCCGATTCCTGATGCTCGCCGAGGCCGCCGGCGCCGCCATGCGCCACGTGAAACTCCACGGAGCGCTTTACCACGCCACGGAAACATCCCCGGTCCTCCGGGATGCGTACATCGCGTTCATGAACGCTCGCGCACCACACGCCACGATCTTCGCCCTCGCCGGCGGACACACCGCCGCCGCCGCACGCGCCGCCGGCCTGACTGCCTGGGACGAAGTATTCGCCGATCGCGCCTACCTGCCCGATGCCTCGCTCGTCCCCCGCTCCGAACCCGGCGCCGTCATCGGCGATCCCGCCGCCGTGGCCGACCGCGTCGCCGGCCTCGCCCGCGGCCAGCCGATCACCGCCATCGACGGCACACCGCTCGTCCTCCACCCCCGCACCCTCTGCATCCACAGCGATTCACCGCTCAGCCTCGCCCTCGCCCAAGCCGCCCGCGACACCCTTGATTCTTTCCTGTGATCAGTGAGTCAGAGATCAGTGGTCAGAAATCAGAGTCGGAGATCGAAGGTCGGAGATCGAAGGTCGGAGATCGAAGGTCGGAGATCGAAGGTCGGAGATCGAAGGTCGAAGGTCGAAGGTCGAAGGTCGAAGGTCGAAGGTCAGAAGTCGGAGGTCGGTGCGTCAGCGTTCTGTGTTCTGTGTTCTGTGTTCTGTGTTCTGTGACCAATGACCAATGACCAATGACCTCGGCCCTACCGCACCAGGGCCCATTCCACGCGTGGGCCGCTGTCTTCGCGGCCGGTGACGCCGGCGGCTTCGTGTGCCGCCAGGCCGGCGACGAGGATCGCGTGCGGATCGACTCCGAATTCCATCAAGGCGCGCCGCACGGTCAGCGCGCGCGCCAGCCCCTGCTGGCGGCCGTGTTCGGCCGGCACTTCGTCGTCGCCCACGCCGATGACGAGCCACCGCCTGTCGGGCGCCGGCAAGCGCGCGGCCTCTTTGACCCGATTCCGCTCAGGCGCGGTCATCACCCATGAAGTCGGCGCAAACCGAACCGCAGGCCACGCTCCGAACTCCAGTCGCGTCCGTCCCGGACCGAAAAATGCCGGAGTGTCACCCGGCTCCGCCGCGAGCGTCCCGTCTCCGGCGCTGCGGCACGAGACGAACCCGGCCGCTGCGATGGCCGCGCCGAAGAGCAGCAGAAATCGCAGGACCATGGCGGGGCACGCTGGCAAATGGGTGAAGTGGCCGGCGCTTCACCGGCGCGGATCAGAGCGCCTTCAAAGCGGCCTTCACCGCGTCGAAATCCGGCAAATCCTTGGGAGTCGGCGTCTGTTCCGAATGGCGGATCACGCCATCCCGGTCGATGACGAAAGCGGCGCGCGCGGCGGTGTCGCCGATGCCGGCCAGGCCGGGAAAGAGCACGTCGTACGCTTTCGCGGTTTCTTTGTTGAGGTCGCTGGCCAGCGGGATCTTGATGCCTTCCTTTTGCGCCCACGCTTCCTGCGCGAACGGGCTGTCGACGCTCACGGCGATCACGTCGGCGCCGAGGCCAGCGTAGGCGTCCAGGCCGCTGGTCACGTCGCACAGTTCCTGTGTGCAGACGCCGGTAAATGCCAGCGGGAAGAAGAGCAAAACCGTCGGCTTCTGGCCGAAATTCGCGGACAGGGTGACATCGACGAGGCCGTCGGGGGTTTTGGATTTCAGCGTGAAGTCGGGGGCCTTGGAGCCAGGAGTCAGTGCCATGGTATCGATGGGTTGGTTGTCGTGAGTGGAGCGAATCCGACGCCGGGGTTGCGGAGACGCGCATGAAACGCAACGCTTGCCCGGTGAGCACGACGCCTGCAACCGAAATTCCCGCCTCCCTGGCCGATGCCCGGCTCCTCGCCAGCCTGCATGAGCGGCGGTCGTGGAAACCGGCGGCCATGGATCCGGATCGGCCGGTGCCGGACGATCTGCTGTCGACCCTTCTCGACGCCGCCTGCCAGGCGCCCACGCACGGATTGATCGAGCCCTGGCGGTTCATCGTCTTCACCGGAGCCGCGCGCGCCCGGCTGACCGCCGAACTGCCGGCGGTCTACGACGCGGCCACTCCGCCGGGCGAGGTGCGGCCGGAGAAGCGCGAGAAGCTCGGCGTCGTTTTCCTGCAACCCGCGGCGGTCATCGTCATCGCGTGCCACCACCCGCCGGATGGCCACATCCCGCTGCTCGAAAACCAGTTGGCCGTGGCCTGCGCCGTGCAAAACATGCACCTGGCCGCCCACGCCGCGGGGCTGGCCGGCATGTGGTCGTCGCCGCCGTGGGTGGCCAGCGAGGCCGCGCGCCCGGTGCTCGGCCTGGACGCCCACGAGCAGGCGCTCGGGTTTTTTTTCCTCGGCTGGCCGCGCGCCGGCGCCCCGAAGCCGGCAAGCCGCCGCCGCCCATGGACTGAAAAAACCCGGTGGATCAGGCATTGAGACCATGAGCGCCGCGACTACCGACGACGACCGCTTCATGGCCCTCGCGCTCCGCGAGGCCCGCAAGGGGGTCGGCTTGACAAGCCCGAATCCGCCGGTCGGCGCCGTCATCGTCTCGCCGGCCGGCGAAGTGATCGGCCGCGGCTGGCACAGGCGCGCGGGCGCTCCGCACGCCGAGCCGAAAGCGATCTCCGATTCCGGCGGCGCGGCAGCGTGCCGCGGCGCCACGCTCTACGTCACGCTCGAACCGTGCTCGACCCACGGCCGCACGCCGCCGTGTATCGACGCCATCCGCGAGGCGGGGATCGCCCGCGTCGTGTGGGCGGTCGACGACCCGAACCCCGCGCACGCCGGCCGCGCGCGCGAAGCGCTCATCGCGCACGGCATCGCCGTGACCAGCGGCGCGGGCGAAGCCGAAGCGGCGGCGCTCCTCGCTCCGTGGCGGACATTCATCACGACCGGACGGCCATGGGTGATCGCGAAAGCCGGTCTCAGCCTGGACGGAAAGCTGACCCGCCCGCGCGGCGAAAGCCAATGGATCACCAGCGAAGCGGCCCGCGAGGATGCGCGGCGCCTGCGCTGGCGAGCCGACGCCATCATGGTGGGCGCCGAAACGGTCCGTAAAGACAATCCCTCGCTCACGCTTCGCCCTGCCCGGCCCGGCAAACCACAACCGTGGCGCGTCGTGCTCACGCACTCCGGGCGCCTCCCGCCCGACGCCCGCCTCTTCACCGACGAACACCGCGAGCGCACCCTCGTTCTCCAGGGCCAGCCGCTGCCGGACGCACTCGCCGCTTTGGCCGAACGCGGCGTGGTCACCGTGCTCATCGAAGGCGGCGGCACGCTCCTCGCCCAGGCCTTCGCGCGGCAACTGGTCGACGAAGCGGTGTTCTACATCGCGCCACTCCTCTGCGGCGCCGGCCGCCCGGTCATCGATCCCGCTTTTTTCGCCGGCGGATCGGCCAGCCTCACCGGCGTCCGATGGAAAACGATCGGCGACAACGCGCGCGTCTCGGGCCTGGTCGATCGATCCGCCCGCCCGTGACTCCGCCGCGCCCGCTCACGGCCGCGTCAACCGCACTTCCCAGTCGGTCACCCTGCCGTGGCGGAAATCGACGCGGCTGAGCGGATACGGCACCCATTCGACCGCGGGTCCGCCGTACAGATACGGATCTCCACACAGACCCCAGCCGTGCCATCCGCCCCAGCCGGATCCCCAGCCCCATCCAACTGTGTACGTGTGCACCGGTCGCAGGCCGAGATACGTCCAGCGCTCCAGCCGGCTGCCGCTGCGGTCCCACTCGACCACCCGGTCCGGCCGCCCCCACGCCAGAAACACACCGTCCATCGGCAAGCCGCGCTCGATCCGCCCCCGGCTCACCAATTCCTGCTGCTCGGGGCTCAGCGCCGCGAACATCTGCGGGTTCCGCGCAATGCGCGTCTGCGGCGTGCTCACCGCGCAACCGACCATCAGACATGCCGCCCCAAGCAGCAGCACCTTCCGCAAAACAGACATCAAGATCATCCCACACCATCCCCAACCTCCGCCAGCGCGCCACTCCCAATCGCCCCCTCCCCCTCTCCCCACCGACCACTGCCCTCAGGACAACCCGCGGCGGACCGGCTACAAGGATGACGAATCCAGCGATCGCGTTATCAATATGCAGCGATTCGCTGCCTGCTCATGGGCGACGGTTTTCCTCAGGAGCCTTGCACACCATGAGCGCGAAACCAGAATCGACACGCAAACGCTCCGGACAATCTGATTCCTCTTCCCCGAAGCTCGACGGGCGCGTACTTTCGGCCAGACCGGACACCCTCGATTTCCGCGACCTGATGGATGTCCCGACCCTCGTGGAAGTTCCCGGCGCCGTCCAGGGCCGCCATTGATTTCAACTCCTCCGCTTCCTCGTCCCGCGACCGCAGAAAAAATCTGGCCGGCTGAAGGATGCCCGCGAGGCGAAATGCCTTGTTGTCGCGGGGTGATTCGTTACGCTGCGGACAAATCTGTCCGTCCTCACTCCGTGGGCGATGGACATTGCTTTCCCCGGCGCCCGGCCGGCGGATCCGCCTTCCGCTCTCACCGCCCTGCCGGTCACCACCGTTCTTTCGATCCCCGATTCCCACTGCCAGCCCGAACCCATGCTCGTCGTCAATAC
>CAZYHO010000303.1:0-6230 GCA_964647495.1 uncultured Akkermansia sp.
AACCGAAAGAAGTGCGCCTCTCACGGTCGTTTTTCTCCCAGGCGACGCACGACCATGCACTCCGGTGGCGGGTGAAGATGCGGTCGTCCCTTGACGCGTGCGTACTCTCTACCGCCGCCACCCTCCATTCCGCTCCTGACCCCTGCCCACCCTCTCCCCCCGATGAAGACCCTGATAATTGCCGAGAAGCCGAGTGTGGCCGTCGATCTTGCCCGTGTATTGGGCAAGTCGCCGGGCATGACGAAATTTGCCAAGGAGAAGGACTACTACGAGAACGAGACGCACATCATTTCGTCGGCCATCGGGCATCTCGTGGAACTCGCGCTGCCCGGCGAGGCGCAGGGGAAGAAGCCGAGCTGGAAGTTCGATTCGCTGCCGATCCTGCCGGAGAAATTCGACCTTTTGCCAAGGGACGACGGCGAGGAGCGGCTGAAAGTGCTGAAGCGGCTGATGAAGCGGGCGGACGTCGGCGAGATCATCAACGCTTGTGACGCCGGCCGGGAGGGGGAATTGATTTTCCGCTACATCATGGAAGCGACCAGCGTGCGGAAACCGACCCGCCGGCTCTGGATGCAGTCCATGACCAATGCCGCCATTGAAAAGGCGTTCGACCACTTGCGCACCGAGGCTGAAATGCAGCCGCTGGCCCACGCCGCGCTTTGCCGCAGCGAGAGCGACTGGCTCGTCGGCATCAACGCCACGCGCGCGCTCACCGCCGCCAATTCGCGTTTCGGCGGCTTTCGCCTGACGCCTGCCGGTCGCGTGCAGACGCCGACGCTCGCCATTCTGGTGGCGCGCGAAAAGGAGATCCAGACGTTCGAGCCGCGGGCGTATTGGGAAGTGCATGGCGAATTCGGCGTGGTTGCCGGCACGTACCCCGGCCGCTGGTTCCGCGAGGACTTCCAAAAGGACGAAAACAATCAGCACGATCGCGCGGAACGCCTCTGGGACGAGGCCGCCGCCGCCGCCATCGTCGCACGCACCCAGGGCCGCGACGGCACCGTCACGGAAACCAGGAAACCCGCCCGCCAGGTTCCCCCGCTCCTCTACGACCTCACGTCGCTCCAGCGCGAAGCCAGCAACCGCTTCGGGTTTTCGGCGCGCCGCACGCTTCAGCTCGCCCAGGCGCTTTACGAGCGCCACAAGGCGCTCACCTACCCGCGCACCGATTCGCGTTACCTGCCGGAAGACTATCTGGGCACCGTCCGCGACACGGTGCAATCCATCGCCCGCGCGGACGAGGGCTCCCAGGTCGTCTCGAATCTCCCTGCCTTCGCCGCCCGCGCCCTGGCCGAAAATCGTGTCGTCCCAAGCCGCCGCATCTTCGATGGCGCCAAGGTCTCCGACCACTTCGCCATCATCCCGACCGGCCAGATCCCGGCCAGACTCGACGAGGCGGAACAGAAACTCTTCGACATGGTGGCCCGGAGATTCATCGCGGTCTTTTACCCGGCCGCCGAATTCGAGGTCACCACCCGCATCACCCGCATCACATCCGAGGCGACGATCGACGCGTTCAAAACGGACGGCAAAATCCTCCTCGTCCCAGGGTGGCTCGAGGTCTACGGCAGGAAATCCGTCGACGACGACGACCAGGCCATCAGCCTGTGCGCGGTCAGCGACGGCGAAACCGCCGCGGTCCTGGAAGTCGAAAAGCGCGAGGACGTGACACGCCCGCCGCCGCGGTACACCGAGGCCACGCTGCTTTCGAGCATGGAGGGCGCCGGCAAACTCGTCGAGGACGAAGAACTGCGCGAAGCCATGAGCGAGCGCGGCCTGGGCACGCCGGCCACCCGCGCCGCCATCATCGAAGGCCTCCTTCAGGACAATTACATCGCGCGGAACCAGCGCGATCTCGTCGCCACAGCCAAGGGCATCGCGCTCATCGATCAATTGCACGAAGCCGGCGTCGAGGCGCTCGCCTCACCGGAAATGACCGGCCAGTGGGAATACAAGCTCAAACTCATGGAGCAGGGGCAGGCCGAACGCGCCTCGTTCATGCGCGAAATCCGCGATCTCGCGGCCCAGATCGTCCAGCGCACCCGGCACTACGCGGAAAACAAAGTCGAGGAAGTACTCCCCGACTTTCCCGCCGCCTGCCCGCTCTGCGGCGCCCAGGGGCTGAAGCAGATCGCGACGTCGCTCTCGTGCCACACACCCAAGTGCACATTGCGCGTCGGCAAGACGATCGCCCAGCGCCCGATGTCCGAGGACGAGCTGCACGAGCTGCTCGCGAAGAAGTTCATCGGCCCGCTCCAGGGATTCAAGAACCGCTTCGGCAAGGACTTCGACGCCGCTCTCGAACTCGACGCCAAAGGCAAGGTCGCCTTCGTCTTTCCCAAGTCGCCCGAACAGGAACAAGCACTCGAGGCCGTCAACGACGACACCAATGTCCTCTGCCCGTGCCCGGTATGCGCCGCCGCCGGCCAGGAATTCAACATCTACGATACCGCCGCCGGTTACACATGTGAGGTGCACCTCCGCGGCGACGCGACCGCCGCCGCCGCCAAAAAATGCAAACCCAAAGCCAGCCTGCCCAAAATCATGTGTGGCAAGGAGATCGACCGCGAGACGGCGCTCAAGTTTTTCATCGAGGGCGACACCGGCCTGATTCGCGGCATGAAAAGCAAAAAGGGAAGGTCTTTCGACGCCAACCTGCTCCTCAACCCCAAGGGGAAATGGCTGACCGAGTTCAAATTCGCGCCGCGTGAGAAAGCGCCGCCCGGCGCCCGCAAGCGCGCGCCGAAGAAGAAAGCGGAATGAATCTCCGGATTTGGCTTGGGCTGCCGCCTGGGATCTGCTAAATCGCGGCATTCCTCCGCCATCACCCGAAACCCAAACTCCGAGTCCCCACCATGAACAAATACTCCGCAGAATTTCTCGGCACTTTCTGGCTCGTGCTCGGCGGCTGCGGCAGCGCCGTGCTCGCCGCCGCCTTTCCCGATGTCGGCATCGGCCTGCTCGGCGTCTCGTTCGCGTTCGGCCTCACCGTGCTCACGATGGCCTATGCGATCGGCCACATCTCCGGCTGCCACCTCAATCCGGCCGTCTCCATCGGCCTCTTCGTCGGCGGCCGGTTTCCAGCCGCCCAACTCGTCCCGTACATCATCGCCCAGGTCGCGGGCGCCATCGCCGCCGGCGGGGTGCTTTACCTCATCGCCAGCGGAAAGGCCGGGTTCACGCTGGCCGACGGCTTCGCCTCGAACGGCTATGGCGAACTCTCGCCCGGCAAATACACCATGGTCGCCGCGCTCGTCACCGAAATCGTGATGACGGCCATGTTCCTCGTCATCATTCTCGGCGCCACCGACAAGCGCGCGCCACAAGGGTTTGCCCCCATCGCCATCGGTCTGGGTCTCACGCTCATCCACCTCATCAGCATCCCGGTCACGAATACCTCCGTGAATCCCGCCCGCAGCACAGGCGTCGCCATCTTCGCAGGCGGCCTGGCCATCCAGCAGCTCTGGCTCTTCTGGATCGCCCCCATCATCGGCGCCGCACTCGGCGCCACTGCCTACAAGGTCGTAAGCGGCGGCCGCGGGAAAGAATCGTAGGCGCCCGCCCCGGGAGCGACGCAGTCGCTCTGCGGCCAAGAAAAAGGCGGTGAACTCGACGATTTTGCCGTCCTTCATGGTCATGAACCATGTGCATGTGTTGCGGCAGGGTTTGCCGTCGGCGGCTGTGGCTTCGCCGTCAAACAGCGCGATGATGGTGTCACCATCGCAGCACGTCCGCGCGCGCGAAGGCAAGGCCGGAAGAGGAAATTTTCCGGCGCGAGGACGACGGCCGATGGCCGGTGGTCCGCGGGGAGGATCGATTTCTGATTGCCATTGTGGCAGAGAGGCGGTTTGATCGCGTATGCCGCCTCCGAAGCCCCCGACAGTTGAAATCAAGCTGCCTGAGTTCAAGCCCGGGAGATTCCGTGGAGTGATCCTGCTCATCCTGGCGGCCTGGGGTCTCGCGACCTCGGTGTACAAGGTGCCGGAGGAATCGGTCGGGGTGATCCAGCGGTTCGGGAAGGCGCTGGAGACGACGGTGCCGCCGGGCTTGCATTTCAAAGTGCCGTTCGGCGTGGACCGCGTGTCGATCGTGGAAGTCGAGCGGCAGCTCAAGCTGGAGTTCGGGTATTCCACCACGGGGCACACGAACCTGGAACAGGTGGGAAGGGATCAGCACCTGGCGCGGAACATGGTGACCGGTGACCTGAATTCCGCGCTGGTTGACTGGGTCGTGCAGTACCGGATTATGAATCCGCGGCTCTATCTGTTTCATGTGAGGGAGCCCGAACGCACGCTGCGGGACCTGAGCGAAGGCGTGATGCGCGAGGTGATCGGAGACCGCACGGTGGACGAGGTGATCACGATCGGCCGCCAGGAAATCGAGATGATGGCGCTCGAAAAAACGAACGCCCTGGCCAGCATGTACGAAATCGGCCTGACCATCAATCAGATTCAGCTCAAGGACGTGAACCCGCCGCAGCCTGTGCAGGCGTCATTCAACGAAGTGAACAAGGCGCAGCAGGACCGGGAAACGATGGTCAACGACGCGACGCGCGAATACAATCAGGTGGTGCCGCTGGCCAAGGGCGAGGCGGACCAGAAGATCCGGGCCGCCGAGGGGTACAAGCTCAAACGCATCAACGAGGCGCAGGGTGACGTGGCCAGCTTCAACGCCCAGCTTACCGAGTTTGTGAAAGCGCCCGAGATCACCCGCGCGCGGCTCTACCTCGAAACGATGATGGAGGTCCTCCCGGCCGCCGGCCCGAAGATCATCGTGGACGATTCAGTCAAACAAGTCATGCCGTTGTTGCCCGGGATGGGCGCCGTCGCGCCGGCTGCGGCAGCGGGGCAGATTCAAAGTCAAGGAGGACCTCGCCGATGAAAACTCTATTGGGATCATTTGGCGCCGTGCTGGCGCTCGTGCTCGTGCTGGTGTTGCTTTCGAGCGCCTACACGGTCAGCGAAACCGAGCACGTGATCATCACGCGCTTCGGCGCTATCACGGGCGAGCCGATTTCCACCCCGGGACTGCGATTCAAGCTTCCTTTTGTCGACACCGTGAACCGCCTGGAGAAGCGGCTGCTCAGTTGGGAGGGCCGGCCAATCACCATCCCCACCAAGGACAAGGCGTACATCACCGTCGATACCTACGCCCGCTGGCGCATCACCGATCCCCGCCAGTTCTACATTCGCTTTCGCGATCTGCGCAGCGCGGAATCACGCATCGAGGACATTCTCGGCAGCGAAACGCGCAACGCCATCGCACGCAACGACCTCATCGAGATCGTCCGCACCGACACGGCACGCACACCGGTCATCGACGAAACACTCAGGGCAGCGGCCACCACCGAAGGCACCACCAGCAAGATCGGACAGTTGCCGCCGATCCAGGTCGGCCGCGCCAGGATCGAGGAAGCCATCAAGCAGGAGGCCGCCCCGAAACTCAAGGAGCCGGGCATCGAGCTGCTGGACGTGCGCTTCAAACGGATCAACTACGGGGATGAAGTGCTCGAGCGCGTCTACCAGCGCATGATCAGCGAACGCCTGCAGATCGCCCAGCGTTTCCGCTCCGAAGGCGGCGCCGAGGCCGCCCGCATCATGGGCAATCGCGAACGCGACCTCAACGAAATCGAGTCCGCCGCCTACAAGCAAGTCCAGGAATTACGCGGCCAGGGCGACGCGGAAGCATCCCGCATCTACGCCGACGCCTACGGCGGAAATTTGGCCGCCCCCGAGTTCTACCAATTCCTCAAGAGCCTCGAAACCATCCGCGCCACGATCGGCAAAGACACCACGCTCATGCTCAGCACCGACAGCGACCTCTTCCGGTTGCTGAAATCCACCTCGAACACCCCGCCGCCCGCGAGAACGGCCGCGCCGCCCGTTCCGCCGCCGCTCCTGCCCTCGAATCCTTGATCCAAAGGAGCCCACCCGCCCGATACACAAACGGCTGCCCTCCCGCCATCATTCCTTCGGGAGCCAGTAGACGTTCCGTTCGGGATGATGGGTATTCGGCAATCTCTGCCGGAAGGGGCTGAAACACAATGCCGCGCGGGGTCTCGTGAAACAGGAGAGTGAGGGCGATCATTGCTCCAGTCTGCCAGACTGTTCAATTAACCGCGAATGAACGCGAATGAGGAGAATCCTGCTGAGTACTGCAATTGAGAGCCATACATAGATTGGCGTTCATTCGTGTCCATTCGCGGTTGATCCTTAAATGAACGGTATCGG
>CAZYHO010000304.1:0-6227 GCA_964647495.1 uncultured Akkermansia sp.
TCGACAGCGAAGTCAAGCAGAAATGGCATTTGCCAACAATGCGGGACTTCAATGGAGCATTGGATTTCCAGTCTGATGTTCATAATTCGCAAGATACTATACAGTATCTCAACAAACGCCGCCCGGCTTGCCGGGGCATGCCCAGTTCGGCTGGGCTTCAAACTGGGGAGCGGGACTAACGGACCCGTCGCTACCTTGATCCCACCGGGCCACTTGGCTCGGAAGCTCCCCAGTTGAGAATTTCCTGCCCGCTATGAACAAGAGACCATACAAACATATAAAGCGGCGCTATCTGCACTTTGACCCGCCACCCTCCGAGGCCACGGCCAATTCGATCGTGACCGATCCGGACCGGGTGGCGGCGCATGCTTTTTATCCATTCCTCGGTTTCACGATCGAGACGCCTCGCGTCAGCAAGGACGAGAATGGACAATTTGTCAAGAAACCCAAAAATCGCCCCATCAAGCTGGCGGCTCATCTGGATGCGGCCATCTACAGCCATTATGGACGCTTGCTTGGCGAGCGCTACGAGAGCGAACTGAGGAGCCGAGGACTCTCCGATTGCGTCACCGCGTTTCGACGATTGCCCGGAGCCGCCAAAAACAACATCACCTTTGCCGAGGAGGTCTTCTCCTTTATCCAGAATCACCGGCCTTGCGTGGCCTTCGGATTCGATGTCGAGAAATTCTTTGACCGCCTCGACCACGACCTATTGAAGCGCCGCTGGTGCGCAACACTTGGTGTGCCGAGACTGCCTGCGGATCACTTCAATGTCTTCAAAAGTCTGACGCAATTCACCTGGGTAAACCGTGACCTGGCTCTGGAGGCTTTGGGCATCAATCCAAAGAAGCCCCTGTCCCAGGCGGTCAGCGGGCATCGTTTATGCAGTGCATCGCAGTTCAGGGATCAGATACGGAAGAAAAAGCTCGTCTGGCACAATCCTGAAAGGGACAAGAATCGAGGCATTCCCCAAGGCGCGCCAATCAGTGCGTTGCTTTCTAATATTTATCTTTTGGATTTCGACATGATGGTTCAGCAGCGCGTGTCCGCTATTGGTGGTCTTTATCGCCGGTATTGCGACGACATCATGATCGTGGTGCCGGATGGTTGCGGATTGGATGTCGAACATTTGGTGAGAGAGCAAATCGAAGCGGCACGCTTAACCATTAATTGGGGCAAAGTAACAACGGCCGGTTTCCCCTCGGATGCATCCCTTCCGGCAGAGGATTGGAAATCGATCCAATACCTTGGCTTTGATTTCAACGGCGTCAGCAAATGGATTCGGGCATCATCCCTGAATCGCTACTACGGGAAGATGCGCCGGGGAGTCGCGGTGGCCCGAGCCGTGTGCGGTCGGCAAATCCGACTGGCCGCCAAGCATGGAGAACCCCCTGTTCCTCTCAAAAAACGCCAGCTTTTTATTCGCTATTCCTATCTCATCAAACGTCGCTTCCGGCGGAAGAAGAACGAGCGTGAACGACAAAACGAAAACTTTATCACGTATGCGCTTCGGGCGAGCGACGGCATGAATGCTCCGGAAATAAAGCGCCAAATCAGGAATCATTTGAAAAAATTACGCGCGGAGATGGGAAAATACTATCCCTGATCGTGTTGTCTCAAGGGTTCATCCGCATGAAACCCAATCCTCGCTACACAGAATTTCATTCGGTGCTCAAGGCGCATGCCGGTCATTGGCTGAGCCCTTGGGAGGGAGATTGTTGGCGTTTTCAGGACATTGAGTTTCCGACGGAGAAGGAAATCCTGAGCGGCAAAGGAGCGCAATTTTTCGGAGGACGATTGAACTTCAGAGGCAGTTTCCCCGTCGTGTATGGCAGCCTCACGGAGGACACGGCCCTCAAAGAATCCGAAGCGCGGGCGAAGCGATACGGGTTGGTGGTGCGCAAACCACGTATTTTGGTGGCCGTCGAACTCAAGTTGCAACGGGTGCTGGACCTCCGCCGGGCCGATGTGCTACGGCACTTGGGCATCACGTTGAAAGAATTGCTGCATGAGGACTGGGAAAAGCTGCAGGATCGCGGCACGGAAGCGCTTTCCCAAGCCTTGGGCCGGGCGGCGTTCGATTTGGGGACGGAAGCGGTCATCGTCCCCTCCTTTGCCCGTCGGATAGGTGTGAATGTGGCGTGGTTCCCTGGCAACAAGATCAAAGGAAGTAGAGCTTCGATCCATGAGGGCTCCAAGCTGCCGAAGGCCGGCGGGAGTAAAGCGCCTTGATTCGGGTGCAAATGCAGGCGCAAATTTGCATTTACTCTTGCAGATCGGCGGCTTGCCGTTTACTTTCTTTTGAACTCCACTCTTTGCCATGAGCAGACTCGTTGACAAAAAAAGGGCGCCTGTCCGCACGACGCTAAAAGGCGGGATGCTCGTCATGCACAAGCCGGTCCAGGTTTCCACGGACCGGATCATCCGGGGATTGCGGGAGGATTTCGGGGTGAACCAGAGCATGATGGTGCGCCTTTCCGGGTATTCGCCGCGTTCGATCATCAGTTGGTCCAAGGGGACGAAGGCGACCAAACCAGCCGCCATCAAGTTCACGGAGTTGAACCGCTTGTTTGAAGCCCTGGCCGATCTGACGCAGAACCGGGAAGAGGTCACGGCCTGGCTGGAAGCTCCCAATGAGGCCTTCGACGGCTCCACCCCTTTGCAGGTCATCGAACGCGGGGAGTCCGACCGGCTGTGGCGCATGATTTATTTCCTGCGCTCCGGCGAGCCTTCGTGAAACCGGCATTTCTTCTTCACACGTTTTTCCACACTCCTCATGGCACTTTCGAACAAACAACGAATCGGGCAGGCGCTGGACGAAGTCCGGCCCGCGCTGATCGCCTACGTCGAGCCGACGCTGGAGGCGGAATCCAAGGGGCCGCGCCGCCCGGACATCTCCCAGGCGCTGGCGGAAGCTGAGGTGCGAATGGTGGATGGGAAGCCTCACTGGGACGTGCAGGCGCTGGTACGCATGATCATCAAACTGTGGGGATCGATTTTTTCCAATCAATATGACAGGAAGGACCGTTCCCGGATTCGCAACCTGATCGGGGAAACGAATGAAATCCGCAATCAGCACGCGCATGACATGCCGTTTTCCTACGAGGATACGTATCGACATCTCGACACCCTCAGCCGGGTGGCGGAAGTGATTGGCGCGTCGGAAATCTCTCAAAAACTCCGGGAGAGCGCCAAGGCGGTGATGCGGGTGCAGTTTCAGGAGGAGGCCCGCTGTGTCACCCGCAGCAAGGCTACGATGGAAGGCACCCCGCTCGCCACGCTGAAGCCGTGGCGGGAGGTGGTGGCTCCCCATACGGACGTGGCCAAGGGCGCGTTTCTGGAGGCGGAATTTGTGGCCGACCTGCATGCCGTCCACACCGGCAAGGCGAGTGCGGAGTATGGGGAGGCCCGTGAATTTTTTGCCCGCACCTTCCTGACAGATGGCTTGAAGGACCTGCTGCGGCGCTCGCTCACCCGCCTGCATGGAAAGGGCGGCAGCCCGGTGCTGGAATTGAAGACCAATTTCGGCGGCGGAAAGACGCACTCGCTTTTAGCGCTGTACCACCTTTATGGGGAGACCCCGGCGAACCAGTTGGCGGGCATGGATGGCATCCTCCGGGAAGTGGGAGCCAACACTGCTCCCCGGACGCGACGGGTGGTGATCGCCGGACACCAGCTCGGGGTCAACCAGCCACGGCGGAAGGAGGACGGTACTGTGGTCCGCACGCTGTGGGGAGAGATGGCCTGGCAGCTTGGCGGGGCTGCGGCATTCGCCAAAATCAAGACCTCGGACAACTCGGGAACCAATCCCGGAGCGGAAGTCCTGGCGGAACTGATGCGGGATGCCGGGCCCTGCCTGATTCTGATCGACGAATGGGTGGCGTATTTGCGGGAGACTGTGGATGCGGAGGGTTTGGCTGGAGGATCCTTCGAATCGAACTTCGGTTTCGCCCAGTCGTTGACGGAGGCGGCGAAAGTGGTGCCCCATGCTCTGGTCGTGGCGAGTTTGCCCGCATCGCAGATTGAAATGGGAGGGCCGAAAGGCATCGCGGCCTTCAACCAGCTCTCCAATTTGTTCCAGCGGGTAGCGACCCCATGGCAATCGACTCGCACGGAAGAGGGTTACGAGATTGTCCGGCGCAGGCTTTTTGAAAGCCACATGGAGTACCCGGACCGTGACGCCGTGGTGAAGAGCTTTTACGATCTGTACAACGGTGCCAAGGGGAGCTTCCCCTCGAACTGCTCGGAACAGGAATACCGACGCAAACTGGAGGCCTGCTACCCCATCCACCCCGAGCTGTTCGACAAGCTCGACAGCGTGTGGTCCACCTTGGAGAAGTTCCAAAAGACCCGTGGCGTGCTGCGTTTCATGGCGGCGGTGGTGTCGGAACTCTGGCAGCGCGATGACCGCAACCTGATGATCATGCCCGCTTCGGTGGCGCTGGACAGCCCGCGCATCGCCAGCGTGATCAAGGAGGTGCTGCCTAACGGCGGAAGCTGGGACGGCGTGATCAGCGCGGACATCGACGGACAGGGGGCCGCGTCCCATCTGATCGACAGCGAGAATCCCGGGCTCGGCAAATACTCCGCGTGCCGCCGCGTCGCCCGCTCGATCTTCATCGCCGCGGCGCCCACTAGTGGGCCGAACCGCGGGGTGGACCATCAGCACTTGTTGCTGGCTTGTGTGCAGCCGGGCGAGAACGCGGAGAAATTCGGGGATGCCTTGCGGCGGCTTTCGGATCGCGCCACCTACCTTTACCGGGACGCCTCCCGCTCGTGGTTCGCCCTGCAACCGAGCGTCCTGCGGCTGGCGCAGGACCGGATGCAAGATTTCCTGGAGGGCGGCATAGCGGATGTGGAGATTTATGACCGGCTGGGCCGATGGGAAAAGCAACGTGTGTTCCCTGACGGTGTGCAGCGCGCCAAAATCCCGGCGGATGTCCCCGACGAAATCGCCACGAAGCTCATCCTGCTGCCGCCTTCCGCACCGACGTCGAAAAATCCCCTCAACACACCGGGCCTTCTCAAAGCCGAGGAGATCCTCACGCAAGCAGCGAACCGCCCGCGTACCCATCGCAACGGGTTGATTTTTCTTGCGGGGGACGACTCGCAACTCGGCCGTCTGCGGGAAAGTGTCGCCACTTATCTGGCGTGGAAAAGCATCGAACGCGACAAGGAAAGCCTGGAACTGACCAGGCACGACGAACAACAGGCGGCGCAAAAGGTCAGGGAAACGGAGGAAACCCTGGAGCGGCGGTTGGGCGAAACCTGGTCGCACATTCTTGTTCCGGGCGTGAAGGAACCCGCCTCCGGAAAGATCACCTGGGAATCCATTGCGCATGCGGCCAGCGGGGACAAGATTGCCTCGGTTCAGAAGAAACTTGGCGAAAAGGAGTTGCTGCACGACCGATTCAACCCGTTCCATTTGAAGCGCGAACTGGAGCGCCACTTCTGGACGCAGGGCGACCATGTGACCACTCGGACGGTTGCCGATGCCTTTGGCACGTATCTGTATTTTCCACGGCTGCTGGAGCCGCGGCTCTTTGAGGACGCGATTCGCGCCGGTTTTCGTGAAAGCACGTTGACGTGCGAGTATTTCGGCTATGCGGACGCGTTCGATCAAGAGACGAAAAAATACGTGGGATTGCACACAACCACGCCCCCAGCCGCAGTCTCCATTGGGGACAGCGTTTTGATCAAACCGGAGGTCGCCATGGCATGCCAGTCAGCCTATCAAGCCGAAGCGGCGGCCAAGTCGTCCCGCGGAGGATCGAGTGTCGCGTCCGGCGACGGGTCCGCGCCCCCACCCGTCGTTGCGCCCGGCGGGAAGGACGGGGAGCCTTCCGACCAGGGTGGTGCTGCTGCTTCCGCTGTCAAAACCCGCTTCTTCGGAGCCGTCGATATCCCGTCGCAGAAAGTCACCTCTTCCGTTCAGAAGATCGTCGATGAGGTCCTACAGCATCTTTCGTCCAAATACGGATCCCGCGTCACCATCACGCTCAATATCGACGCGACCAATGAAGAAGGCTTCGACGAGTCCGTCATCCGGTTCGTTTCGGAGAATGCCAACACACTGGGATTTCACGACAAGGGCTTCGAGTGAAGCCAGGGTCATTCTTGCGAAGGGTATGGGATGGGCGGGCGGAGTGATTTCCAGGGTTCGTCGTTGAAGCAATCGACGACGTCGGGGCCGGTCTCGCCGGTCGGGCTGAGGATGGCGAGGAAGC
>CAZYHO010000305.1:0-1570 GCA_964647495.1 uncultured Akkermansia sp.
TCAATTGTTTTTCATCCGGGGTTTGCCGAAGACGAGCCAGCAGTTGTAGGCGCTGACGAGGAACGGCGGCAGTGTGGCGAGAATGCCGACCGAATCGACGCGGTAGACAGAAAAATAAAGGAGCTGCAGGAGAGAGCCGGCGATGCTGATGACCCAGAACGAGGGCGGGACGATCGAGCGGCCGGCCTGGCGTGAAGCGGCCGCCTGCACGAGCCAGCGGCACCCGAAGAGGAGCGCGCCGAGCAGCCCGACCACTTTCCAGGCGTTGAGTTCGAAGCGGCCGATCAGTTGAATCAGAGAGTCCAGCATTCCCACCCAACGCCCAGAGTGGCCGCGCGGACAAAGGATAAATGATCCGCGCTTGGCGCGCGTGATGGCCACGCGTACGCTACGCCTGCCGTGGCTGCCGCCGATCTCGTGTACCTCGATCACAACGCCACCGCGCCTCTCTGTCCGGAGGCGTGGGAAGCGATGCTGCCGTTCTTGAGGGACAATTGGGCGAATGCGTCGAGCGGTTACCGGTTTGCGCGCCCGGCGCGGCATGCGGTGGAGACAGCGCACGGGCAGGTGGCCGCGCTGCTCGGCGTCACGCCCGAGGAAATCGTTTTCACGAGCGGCGGCACGGAATCGAACAACACCGCCTTGCGGTCGGCGCTCGCGTTGCATCCGGATCGCCGCCATCTCGTCACGTGCGCCACCGAGCATGACGCCACGCTGCGTCCGTGCGAGGAATTTGCGGCGCAAGGAATCGAAGTGACCGTCCTGCCGGTCGATAGCGAAGGCCGGCTCGACCTCGCGGCCTATGAAGCCGCGCTTCGGCCGGGCCAGACCGCCTGCGTCTCGCTGATGTGGGCGAACAATGAAACCGGGCTGATTCATCCGGTCGCGGAAGCCGCCGCCATGGCACACGAACGCGGCATCCTCTTCCACACGGACGCCGTGCAGGCCGCGGGCAAAGTGCCGCTGAATCTGGCCGCCACCCGTGTCCACTATGCCAGCTTGAGCGCCCACAAAATTCACGGCCCCAAGGGCGTCGGCGCGCTCTACGTCAGCCAGTCCGCCCGTTTCCACCCGTCCCAACTCGGCGGCGGCCAGGAAAGCGGCCGGCGCAGTGGCACGCTGAATGTCCCGGGCATCGTCGGCATGGGCGCGGCCGCGGAGGCCGCACGCCACCATCTCGAGACAGACGACGGCGCCCTCGCCGCGCGCCGCGACCGGTTCGAGGCCGGGTTGATCCGGCGCATTCCGGGCGTTCATCTCCACTCCACGCAAGCCCCGCGCATCCCGAATACCTGCAGTTTCCGCCTCGACGGCGTCGACGCCCAGGGCGCCATCATCCTGCTCGACAACCGCGGTGTTTGCGTCAGCAGCGGGTCCGCCTGCGCCACCGGCTCCATCAAACCCAGCCATGTCCTCACCGCCATGGGGCTCGCCTCCCGCCCGGCACGGGAAACGCTCCGCGTCTCGCTCGCACGCACCACCACCGACATCGAAATCGAAACAGCGCTCAGTGCCCTCGAGGCGGCCGTCGCGAAGTTGCGATTCCCGTAGCGGGGCGCGGCGGGCAGAG
>CAZYHO010000305.1:1670-6221 GCA_964647495.1 uncultured Akkermansia sp.
GGGCATGGAAGAAATTCCGGTTTGCCTCCGTATCCGCAGGCCATCGTGCGCCTCGAACGAAAAAAACCGAAAATCTGCTGGCATTTCATTCAGGCTTCCTTAATGAATTAATGGGTTTTTGAACAGATGTCGATAAACGCCCGGAAAATTTCCGGATTATCGTCCTTTGCCTCCGTTTCACCCGCTCCACACTCCACCGCCATGGCCAAAAAAGACACCACCGACACCACACCGCTCCCGCCCGCTCCCGCCGAATCAAAACTGGATGCGGCGCGGGCCAAGGCGCTCGATCTCGCGATCCAGCAAATCCAGAAAGACTTTGGAGAGGGAGCGATCATGAAAATGGGGGACAGCCACCGGGTGGACATCGATGTCATCCCGACCGGCAACCTCTTGATCGACCGCGCGCTGGGGGTTGGCGGTTTTCCCCGAGGCCGCGTCATCGAGATCTACGGGCCCGAGTCGTCAGGCAAGACGACGCTCACGCTGACCGCGGTGGCGCAGGCCCAGAAACGCGGCGGGCTGGCCGCATTCATCGATGTCGAGCACGCGCTCGATCCGGAGTACTCGAAAAAACTCGGAGTGAACATGAACGATCTGCTGGTCTCGCAGCCGAGTTCGGGCGAGGAGGCGCTGCAAATCGTCGAGCAGCTTGTGCGCTCGAACGCGGTGGATGTGATCGTGCTCGACTCGGTGGCGGCGCTGGTGACGAAGAACGAACTGGAGGGCGATATCGGGGACGCGACCGTCGGCGCACAGGCGCGCCTGATGAGCCAGGCGCTGCGCAAGCTGACGGGGTTCATTTCCAAGGCCCGGACCTGCGTGATCTTCACCAACCAGATCCGTGAAAAGATCGGCGTGATGTTCGGCAGTCCGGAAACGACCCCCGGCGGCCGGGCGTTGAAGTTTTACGCCTCGGTGAGAATCGACATCCGCCGCATCGGCCAGATCAAGTCGTCCGACGGCACCGTCACGGGAAACCTGACCAAGCTGAAAGTGGTCAAAAACAAAGTGGCGCCGCCCTTCACGGAGGCGGAATTCGAGATCGTCTACAACGAAGGCATTTCAGGAACCGGCAGCCTGATCGATCTGGCCGTCGAGCAGGACATCCTTCAGAAACGCGGCAGTTGGTTCGCCTACAACGGCACTCAACTCGCCCAGGGTCGCGAAGCCACCAAGGAACTCCTCAAGGGCGACGCCGCCCTCTACGCCGAAATCGAAACCAAGGTGAAAGAAAAACTGGACGCGAAGAAGAAATAGGCCGCGCATGGACCCCATAAGCCATGGGCCGCATGGGCCCTATGAGGCCCATAGGACTAGGCCCCATAGGCCATAAGCCCCATGAGCAGCCCGACTACCGCGAGTAAAGCTCGACGATGAGCTGCTCGTTGACGATCGGGCTGATGTCGTCGCGCGACGGGACACGCGAGACCGATCCGGCCAGCTTGTCCTTGTCGAACGTGACCCAGGTCGGCAGGACGGCGGCCTGGGTGAGATCGAGGGCGCGCAGGGCGAGTTGCTTCGACCGCGGGTTGTCGCGAATACTGACGACATCGCCGGGCTGGACCTGGTAGGAGGCGATGTTGACGTGTGTGCCGTTGACGCGGACATGGCCGTGGCTCACGAGCTGGCGGGCGGCGTCGCGGGTATTGCCGAGGCCGAGGCGGTAGACGACGTTGTCGAGCCGCGTTTCAAGAAGCTGGAGGAGGATTTCGCCAGTGACGCCTTTGCGGCGCTGGGCTTCGGCGAAAGTTTTGCGGAACTGTTTTTCGAGAACGCCGTACTGGTAGCGAAGTTTCTGTTTCTCGGCGAGCGCGACCGCGTAGTCGGACATTTTTCTCCGTCCGCTCTTCGCGCCGCCATGCTGGCCCGGCGAATACGGGCGGCGGTCCAGCGCTTTGGAGGGGCCGAAAATGGCGATGCCATGGCGGCGGCTGATCTTGTCCTTGGGTCCAGTGTAGCGGGCCATCGTGGAAAACAGGTCGGGGAATCTTGGGTTGGAAAAGTGGTGAAACCGGGATGGATTCAAACGCGGCGGGCCTTGGGCGGGCGGCAGCCGTTGTGCGGGATGGGCGTCACATCGCGGATGGCGAGCACGTCGATGCCCATCGCCTGCACGGCGCGGACGGCCGACTCACGGCCGGCGCCCGGTCCTTTGACCTCGACGACGGCCTCCCTCAAGCCGTGGCCCATCGCCTGACGGCAGGCGTCCTGCGAGACGAGCTGAGCGGCGTAGGCCGTGCTCTTGCGCGATCCCTTGTAGCCCATCTTGCCGGCACTGGACCATCCTACCACATTGCCGCGCGAGTCGGTCACCGAGACAATCGTGTTGTTGAAGGTCGCCAGCACATGGACGACGCCACTGGAAATGTTCTTGGCGCCCTTGGCGCGCACCACTTTCTGGCCCGCGGCGATGTCGACGTTCAGAAGGTCGGCTGCGGTGGGCGGTCCGCCGGGCGCATCGGCTGCCGGAGCCGGAGCTGCGGGGGCGGTGGAAGCGGCGGGTGCCGCCGGAGCGACAGCAGGCGCGGGCGCGGCAGGCGCGGCGGCGGCGGTATTATTGGGATCCTCGGCCATGGGTCAGGTCGGTTGAGTCGGTAGGCGGAACGCGGACGGGGTCTATTTCTTGGCGCGCACGACGCCGACGGTCTTCTTCTTGCCCTTGCGGGTGCGTGCGTTGGTGTGGGTGCGCTGGCCGTGCACCGGCAGATTCTTGCGATGGCGCACCCCGCGATAGCAGTTGATCTGCTGCAACCGTTTCAGGTTAAGCTGCACATCGCGCCGCAAATCACCCTCGATGGCGAGGCCGCTTTGCTGGATGGCGGTGACGATAGCGCCCAACTGCTCCTGCGAGAGCTGGCCGGTGCGGGCACCGGGATCGATCGCGGCGCGCTCCAGGATGCGCCTGGCCCAGGACGGGCCGATGCCGTAGATGTAAGGCAGAGAGGCTTCGATGCGCTTCTCGTTAGGAATGTCAACGCCAAGGAGTCGGGCCATAAATGAGGTCTATGATAAATCGGACTGGAGGCCGCGGGTCAGCCTTGTTTCTGCTTGTGGCGCGGGTTCTTGCAGATGACGCGCACCACTCCCTGCCGGCGGATGATGCGGCAGTTTTCGCAGAGTCGTTTGATGGATGGCCGGACTTTCATGGAAATGGAAAGGGTAACGGAAACAATTCAAAGCGCGTGGCGCCAATGGCTGACGCAATCACAGAGGACGCCGAGCGCCCACCGGATCCCGGGGGAGAAATGACCGGCGTCCGGCGAAAGGCGGACGGATGCGATACCACCGTTCCCGGTTCCCGCAAGCGGGAAATTCGGAAGATTTTCCCCGCCCCCTTCGCCCGCGTTCAGGGCCGGGGGCGCCAGGTATCGGACACGATGTCGCACAGCTCGACGTATCCACGGCCGGAAATGCCGCGCACCCACCTGAGGCTGGCCATGACGTGGGAGGGAGAGGCATTCGGGTCGAGCTTGTCCCCGATCTTGGGACCGACGGTCGGATCGTCCTTGCCGACGAAGGCGAATCCCTCATGGCCGTCGATGGGGACGGAAAGGTGAAAGGCGTATTTTTGATCCGGATCGGGCACGGCACGGTCCTGGTGCTCGACGCGCCGGAGGCGAACGCGAAGGGTGGCCGGGGCGTCCTGATACCGGGAGAAGAATTTCCGGAGGCGTCCCTCGCGGAACTCGACGAAGGCCCGCCAGTCCACCTTCCAGCCATCGTCGGTCTGGACGACCGAAACAGGCATTCCCTGCGGAAGATCCCCGAAGGTGACGTGAAAAATGTGGACCACTCCCTTGTTGCCCGGGAGCGCGGCGCTGTCGAGGTGTTCGACAGATGTCGGAGGATGCGGACCGTCCCGTGCCTGCTGGTAATGGCTCTCCATCTCCGAACGCAGCGCGTCCGCTCCTTCGCTGAGCATGATCCGGTCCCTCCAGGTGCGCGTGTGCAGGAACAAGGCGAGGGCCTCCTGCGCGCCGGTCAGGGCTTCGTCGACTGCCGCCGGCGCCGGCGATGCGGCAGTAGATATGGCTGGCAACGGCGAAGGCGACTCCCCGGCCGCATCGGAGGGCGCGATGCGGTTCCATAAAGCACGCAACGACTGGCCGGGGAGCACGTTCAGCAGCGCCAGGGCGCCAAGCCCCAGCAACGCCAGCACCGCGGCAACAAGGCCGAACTTCGAGCGGGGCGGTTCCGAAGCGCTGTGCGGAGGCAGAACCTCGGGCGCCTTATCGCGCCTGCACGCCGGCAGGCGGGGCTCGCTCGCGGGGGCGCTTTCAGGCTCACCATCCTCGTCTTCCTCGCCGTCCTCGCCTTGGCCGTCCGCTGCCTGGCCCTGGGACGCGCGGAGGACGGATGGCGGATCTGGAGCGCCGGCGATCGCGCTCCCGGGAAGCGACGGAGGGGGCACGTCGGTGGCCGCCGGCGCTGACACAGAGACCGCAAAAGGCATCAAAGCCGCTTCGGGATCCGGAGCCGTGATGTCATGATGGCACTGAGGGCACGGGCCACGAACGCCGGCCAGCGCCTTGGGCACGCTCAAGTGCA
>CAZYHO010000306.1:0-6204 GCA_964647495.1 uncultured Akkermansia sp.
AAAGCCTTCCTCACCAACCGCATCGGCGACTTCGGTTTCATGATCGGCATCCTCATGCTGTGGAAAGCGACCGGCAGCGTTTCGTTCGACGGCATCGAAGCCGCCGCCCGCGCCGGCCTGGACGTCGATCCCGGCTGGCTCACGGCCGCCGTGCTGTGCATTTTCTGCGGCGCCGTCGGCAAAAGCGCCCAGCTTCCGCTCCACGTCTGGCTGCCGGACGCCATGGAAGGCCCGACGCCGGTCTCCGCGCTCATCCACGCCGCCACGATGGTTGCCGCCGGCGTGTACATGATGATCCGCGTTTCGTTCCTGCTCGAACTGCCCGATGCCGCCACCGCGGCCACTGTGATCGCGTGGACCGGCGGCCTGACCGCCCTCTTCGCCGCGCTGTGCGCCACCCAGCAGAACGACATCAAGCGGATCCTCGCGTATTCGACGCTCTCGCAGCTCGGTTACATGATCATGGCGGTCGGCCTGCTCGCCGGGCAGGCCGCGTTTTTCCACTTGTTCACGCACGCGTTTTTCAAGGCGCTGCTCTTCCTCGGATCGGGCGCGGTGATCTACGCCTGCCACCACGAGCAGGACATCTGGAAAATGGGCGGCCTCTGGAAAAAAATGCCCAAGACCACCCTGACGTTTTTCATCGGCACGGCCGCGCTGATCGCCGTCCCCGTCGTCACGAGCGGCTGGTATTCGAAGGAGGCGATCCTCCACGCCGCGCACGAGCACGGCGGCGCTCTCTTTTTCATCGGCGCCGCGACCGCGTTTCTCACCGCCTTTTACATGACGCGCCTCTGCGTCGTCGCTTTCCTCGGCGATCCGCGCGACCACGGCGCCGGACACGCGCACGAGGTGCCCGGCATCATGCTGGCCCCGCTCATCGTCCTCGCCGTGCCGTCGCTCATCGGCGGGTTCGGGTTCTTCGCGGGCCGCTTCCTCGCCCTGCCGCCGCACGCCGAACACGCCTCCCTCGTCCCGATGATCGCTTCGCTCATCGCCCTGGCCGCCGGCGTCGCCCTCGGGTGGCGCGTCTACCACGGCCGCGTCGCCGACCCGGTGAGCATCCGACTCTTCGCGCGCAAATTCTTCATCGACGAGATCTACGCCAGGCTCGTCGCCTGGGGCCAGGATGCCGTGGCGAAAGTCGCCTACTACCTGGATATCCTCGTCCTCGACGGGCTCGGCGTGCGCGGGCTGTCCGGACTGGCGGCCGCCATCGGAGGCGGGCTGCGCCGGCTGCAAGGCGGAAATCTCCAGGCCTACGGATTCCTCTTCGGCTTCGGCGTCATCATGCTCCTCTTCATCGCCCTTTCGCTCCACTGACGTGATTCTCGCCGCCCTGATCATCGTTCCGCTCGTGGCCGCCGTGGCCGTGGCCGCCGGCGCGCCGGCACGGCTCACCTCCGTCGCCGCCGCCGGCATCAACGCGGCCCTCGCCATGGCCGCCGCCCTCGCGTTCCACCCGGGCGACCCAGGCCCCCAGCTCGGCATCACGCTGCTCACCGTGCTCGACGCGCCGGACCTCAAGCTTTCCCTCGGTATCGACGGCCTGTCGCTCGCCATGGTCCTCTTGACCGCCATCGTCACGCTCGGCGCCGTGCTCGCCAGCCCGGCCACCGTGACGCGCGGCAGCCTCCGTCTTTATTACCCGTGTGTCCTGCTCATCGCCGCGGGCGCTCTCGGCGCGTTCGTCTCGACCGACCTTTTCTTTTTCTACGCCTTTCACGAACTCGCCCTGATCCCGACGTTCATCATGATCGGCATGTACGGCACCGGCGACCGGCGCACGGCCGCGTGGAAAATCACCGTTTACCTCGGGCTCGGCAGCCTCGTCCTGCTCGCCGGCCTGGCCGCCCTCTTCCTCAATCTCGGCGGCGATACCTTCGACATGGCGAAACTCACCGCCGCGGCGCGCACCGCCGACGTGCCCGATGGCACGCAGGCCTGGATTTTCCTCGTCCTCGTCGTCGGATTCGGCGTGCTGATCTCGCTGTTTCCGTTTCACTCGTGGGCGCCGGGCGCGTATGCCTGCGCTCCCGCCCCGGTCGCGATGCTCCATGCCGGTGTGCTCAAGAAGTTCGGCCTCTACGGCCTGATCAAGGTCGCCCTGCCGATGCTGCCGCTCGGCGCGCAGTCGGCCTGGGTGCTGAACCTCCTCCTCTTCGCGCTGCTCGGCAACATCCTCTGGATCGGACTGGTCACCATCGCCCAGCGCGAACTCGACCTCATGCTCGGCCATTCCTCCGTCATGCACATGGGCTACGTGTTTCTCGGCATCGCCAGCCACCACATCATCGGATTGAGCGGGGCCGTGCTCCTCATGGTCGCCCATGGCCTGTCGATCGCCCTGCTCTTTTTCCTCAACGGCCACATCCGCGCGGCCGCCGGAACGACGCACTTCGACCGCTTCGGCGGACTGGCCAAACAGGCCCCCGCGCTCGGCCTCATGTTTGGCCTGGCCACTTTCGCCGGCATCGGGCTGCCCGGATTCGCCAACTTCGCCGGCGAACTGCTCGTCTTCTTCGGTGCTTTCAAAAACGAGGCCGCCGGCGGTGCGCTCTGGCTCCCGCTCGCCACCATCCTCGCGCTTTGGGGCGTCGTCATGTCCGCCGTCTACGGCCTGCGGGCCTACCGCTCGATCTTCATGGGCCAGCCGTCCGCGCGCGCCGCCACCGTGCCCGACCTCACCGCCCGCGACACCGGCGTCGCCCTGCTCTTCATCGTCCCGCTCGTCCTGCTCGGGTTTTTCCCCAATCTTCTGCTCCACATCGTCCGGCCCGCCCTCGCCGCCCTGACCGGGCAATCGTAGTCGCACCGCCCGCCACCACCAGTTTCCGACTCCAAGATTTCAGTACTGCCCATGCCCGCCTACTACCTCGAGATCGCTGTCGTTGTCCTCGGCCTTGTGTTGCTGATGGCTGACGCCTTTGCGACCACGCTCGACCGGCGCCGCCTCGGCCAGGTCGCGCTCCTTGGCGTGGCCGCAGTGATCGGAGCGCTCCTCTTCGCGGTCGACCGCCAGGACGCCGCGCCGCTCTGGGGGTTTTATGCCACGGACACGGCGGCCCTTTTCTACAAAGGGATCGCGCTTGTCTGCACGTTCTTCGTCATCGTGCTCGCCCTGGAATACGCGCCTGTCCTCGAATCGTACCGCGACGGCCGGCCCGGCCAGCGCGGGCTCGGCGAATTCCTCTGCCTCCCGCTCTTTATTTGCGCCGGTCTCATGTGGATGGCGTCCATGACCGACCTGCTCGGCCTCTTCGTCGCGCTCGAATCGGTCACCATCACGTTCTACGTCACCGTCGCCTACATGCGCCGCAACATCGGCTCGCTCGAGGCCGGCGTGAAATACCTCATCCTTGGCGCGCTCTCGACCGGCTTCCTCGTCTACGGCCTGGCGTGGTTGTTCGGCCTGACCGGCCAGACGAATCTCGCCGCCATCGGCGGCGTGCTTGCCGCGTGGCAGGGCGATACCACGCCCCTCCTCTTCGCCGTGGCCCTGCTCATGGTCGGCCTCGCGTTCAAGGTAGGCGCGGCGCCGTTTCATTTCTGGATCCCCGATGTGTATCAAGGCGCTCCGACGCCGGTCACCGCATTCCTTTCCGTCGGCTCGAAATCGGCGGGCTTCATCGTGCTGATCCGCCTCCTCGAACCGCTACTCGCTTCACCGGTCCGCGACGCCGTCCTCTTCATGCTCGCCATCATGGCCGGCGCCACGCTGATCCTCGGCAACCTGGCCGCCCTCACCCAGGGGAATTTCAAACGCCTGCTCGCCTACTCGAGCATCGCGCACGCCGGGTTCCTGCTCGTCGCGCTCGCCGCCGGCCGGCCCGCCGGCGGCGTGACGCCCGAAGGCGTCGTCGCCCTGTACCTCGGTACTTACCTCGTGATGACGCTGCTCGCCTTCGCCGTGCTCCTCATCGTGCGCAAGGCGGGCGGCAGCGACGACATCGCGGCCTTCGACGGCCTGGGCAAACGCTCGCCCGTCCTCGCCCTCTCGCTCACCCTCGCCATGGCGTCGCTCGCCGGCGTGCCGCTCACCGCCGGTTTCTTCGGGAAATTCTTCGCCATCCTGCTCGCCGCCGGCGCCCGCCAATGGACGTTGCTCGGCATCGCCGTCGTCACCGCCGCCTGCGGGTTCTATTATTACTTCAAGGTCATCCGCTCGATGTACTGGAACGAGCCGCCCAAGGACGCGCCGCCGCTCACGTTCTCGTTCCTGACCCGCGCCTCCATCGTCCTCCTCGCCGCCGCCATCCTCATCCTCGGCGTCTACCCGAAGCCGCTCACCGCCCTGCTCGCCCCCTGAGGCCGCCGCCATGCTGACCCGCCTCAAAAAAGAAAACTTCCCGTTCGATCTCGTCCGCCCACATGTCGACAAAGTGGAGGCCGCCATCCTCGAACAGGCGCGCGCTTTCGACCCCGCCATCGAGGGTTATGTCAGCTACGTCGCCGGCTCCAGCGGCAAACGCATCCGCCCCGCCCTCGTCTCCCTGGCCGCCGGCGCCACCGGCGGCGTGCACGACGACCACCTCCGCCTCGGCATCGTCCTCGAACTCATCCACATCGCCACACTCGTCCACGACGATATCATGGATGGCGCGGAGTTGCGCCGCAGCGCGCCCACCGCCTGCGCCCGCTGGGGAAATTCGCTCGCCGTCCTGCTTGGGGACTCGCTCTTCGCCCACGCCCTGGAACTCTCCACCGAGTTCCCCAACGCCCTGACACGCAAAATCGCCCGCGCCGCGAACGACGTCTGCACCGGCGAAATCATCCAGACCCAGCGCCGCTACGACCTCAACCTCACCAAGGAGACGTACTTCAAGATCATCAGCATGAAAACCGCCGCGCTCTTCGCGTGCGCCGGCGAACTCGCCGCCTCCCTCAACGGCTGCCCCGATCCCATCCAGGCCCGCCTCCGCGGGTACGGTGACAAACTCGGCACCGCCTACCAGATTTACGACGACGTCCTCGACCTCGTCGGCGACGAGGAAACCGTCGGAAAAACACTCGGCACCGACCTCGAAAAAGGCAAACTCACGCTCCCCATCCTCAACCTCCTCGAAAGCGCCTCCGATACCCAGCGCACCAAACTCAACCGCCTCCTCATCAGCCAGGAACCGGTCGAGGTCGGCGTCCTCGCCGGCATCGCGGACTATCAAGGCGCCATCGACGGCGCCGTCCAGACCGCCTGCGACATCCTCGACGCCGCCCGCGCCGACCTCGATGTTCTCGCTCCCGGAGAATTTGTGACAGCTTTGGAGCAGGTCGCCCGTTACCTGGAAGCACGCCTCCGCAAGTGCCTCCATTGAGCGGAGGTCGGTATTCAGTATTCAGTATTCAGAAGTAGTCGGTAGTCGGTAGTCGGTAGTCGGTAGTCGGTAGTCAGAAGCGGTCAGAGGTCAGAAATCAGAGGTCAACCCCGAACGAAGAACAAAGAACAAAGAACAAGGAACAAAGAACGAAGAACGAAGAACGAAGAACAAAAAGATGACAACCCCTCCCGAACACCCGTCCCTTCCTCCGTCCTCCCGCCTCCGCGAACTGCCCGCCGATGAGCTGCCGCGCGAGAAATTCGAGGCCCGCGGACCGGGCGCGCTCAGCGACGCCGAGCTGCTCGCCCTGCTCTTCGGCACCGGCATCCGCGGCCTCAACGTCGTCGATATGAGCCGCGACCTTCTCGCCCGCTTCGGGTCGCTCCGGGATCTCTCGCGTCTTGACTGGACATCGTTCCGCGCCGTGCGCGGCATCGGGAAAGCCAGGGCCAAACACCTTGCCGCCACCTTCGAACTCGGCAAACGCCTTGCCCGCGCCACCGCGAGCTACATCCCGCTCACCACGCCGGAGGAAGTCGCCGCCTTCATCGGCCCGGACCTCCGCGCCGAATCCCGCGAGGTCATCCGCATCATCCTCCTCAACACCAAACTGCGTTTCCAGCACCTCGAAACGATCGCCCACGGCAGCCTCAACGAATGCACCGCCCGCATCGCCGAAATCATCCGCCCCGCCATCGTCCACACCGCCCACTCGTTCATCCTCGTCCATAACCATCCCAGCGGCGACCCGACCCCCAGCCACGCCGATATCGACCTCACACGCCGCCTCGACGACGCCAGCCGTCTCCTCGGCATCCGGTTCCAGGACCACCTCATCATCGGCATCCCGCGCAACGCCGGCGACCGCGGTTACTTCTCCTTCCGCGAG
>CAZYHO010000307.1:0-6167 GCA_964647495.1 uncultured Akkermansia sp.
CGAAAAGCCAAGCGGCCGGAGGCGGGATTGAGCCCCCCACCGGGTGAGCGGATCAGAGGTGTTCGGTGCGAGGACACACGCCCGCTCCAGAACTCAGACATCAAAGCGAAGCTCCGGGGTGGGACGCGATCCTCCGGGCGCGTCAGCGGTTGCCGCGTGCACAGGATGGCCCGGTTCCCGATTCTCCCGAGGCATCCGGGCAGGAGGTGAAGGGCTATTCAAGACACCCTTGGAAGGCCGAACCCAACAGCAAAAGTGCTCAATTCCGATATCCGAGTGGGTGTCCCGGTTTCGCCATCCCGGATTCGCCAACACCTTCCACTTCGACCTTCATGATGGACACGCTCGCCGATGTCTTCCTCTCCATCGATGATTGAATGATAGGGCGGGCTTTCAGCCCTTTATCATGCGTGGCGGTCATTCCTGGGGCGATGCCCCAGGCTGGTATGGGGCCGGGCCGTTGGCCCTGGGGTGCTACGTACACACCACTCCGCACCCGGCTTCGCGCTGCCGCTTGAAGGCGGGATTTCAACGTCAGCGATCAGATGTCAGAGGTCAGAACCAACGGTTTTTTTGACACCGGCGTCGCGTGGAAAACCGGCTTCAGCCGGGCTGCAAACCATGGAGCGGAAGTCGATTCACCCTGACGCTGCCGGCTCTGGCTGAAGCCGATTCATTCCAACGTGTTCGCTCAACAGCCGCTTTGAGCTTGCCAAGGATCGGGGCCTTCGGGATCCTGCCGCCCCGATCAGCACGCGCCACCGGTCGCCGCCGGGCATGTCCATCACACTCCATCAGCCATCCTCAATCACGTCATGCCCATACGCCGCCTGATCCGATGTCTCGGCCTCATACTGGCCGCCTCGTTCGCCGCTTGCCAGCCGTATGCGACTGTCAGCACCAGGAGGCTTGACTATCAGCCGGTCACTGCAGCCGGCGCCACAATCGCACGCACCCTCGACCAGCCGCGCCTCGCTCCCGAAGCGCGCCTCGGCGGATTGCTCGACGCCGTCTCCCTGGCGCGAAAGTCGCTTCAATCGAACCCGGACGACCGGCAGGCGCGCGCCGACTACAATTTCGCCGTCGGCCGCGTGGTCGAAACAGTCCATCAATCCGGCCTGGAGCCATGGAAAGCGCCGATCCCGTGCCCGGGCGCGCAAGGTGACTGGGAGTTGTCCTACCAGTCATCGTCGCGTCCCGACCGCAACCCGGCGTTCTTCCGCATCGTGCCGGCGGATCGCTACGAATTCCAGGGCCGCCTGATCACCGACCGCACGCTCAAGGACGGGCTCGGCGCGCCTGTCGTCGTCACCAGCCGCGGGTTCGATCCGACCACCATCGATCCCTTCGCACAGGGGAAGAATCTTTATTACGGCATGACCGCCGTGATCGACATCGACGGCCGTCGCTGCACGGCGTCCGTGCTTGACCCGCTGACCACCGAGACGGTCATTTTCGGCGGCGCCAGGCGTCCGTTGGCCGCCGATTTCACCGCGCCCATCGGGCTGGCCCTGGCCGAACTCAAGCCGCGCAAAATCGAGGTCGAACGCATGTTCAAGCCGGAGGAATTCCGGTCCTCGACGCGGCTGGCCCGGCTCCAGCCGTACGAGCCCGAAAAGATTCCCGTGCTTTTTATCCACGGTCTCGGTGACTCGCAGGCCACCTGGGCGCCGATGATCGAAACGCTGCGCGGCGACGCCGCCATCCGCAAGCACTACCAGTTCTGGTTCTTCAGCTATCCGACAGGCTATCCTTATCCCATCATGGCCGCGCTGCTGCGCGAGCAGCTCGACGCCATGAAGCAGCACTACCCCGGCCAGAAACGCCTCGTGGTCATCGGTCACAGCATGGGTGGCATGATCGCGCGCACATTGATCACGGACAGCGGCAGGCATTTGTGGGACGCGTATTTTCCGATGCCTCCGGAACGCGCGCCGCTCTCGCCGGAAACCCGCAAACTCATGACCGACTCCCTCATCTTCAAGCCGCGACCGGAAGTAGCCCGCGTCATCTTCATCTCCGCTTCACTCCGCGGCAGTGACATGGCCACGGGTTTCCTCGGGCGCATGGGAAAACGCCTCATCGGCGCCCCGGCCGATCTTTCCGAAGCCGGCCAGGAAGCCTTGCGCCTCGCCATCCCGTCGGCCGACGGCACAAGAATTGCCCGCATGCCGAACAGCGTGGATGCCCTCGACCCGAAGAACCGCTTCCTGCTCACCATCAACAGCCTTCCCATGGTCAAGGGCGTGCCGTACCACTCGATCATCGCCGATCGCGGCAAAGGAGGCAATCTCGACCACACGCCACCCGTGAGCACCGACGGAATCGTGCCTTACTGGAGCAGCCACCTTGATGGCGCGCGCAGCGAACTTGTCGTCCCGAGCGATCATTGGGCGAACCGGCATCCTCAGGCGATCGAGGAGGTCCGGCGCATCCTCATGCAACACCTCAGCGGGAATTGAGTTCCTTTTCGATGTCTTCCACGATCCCGACCCAGAACGCGTGGCGTTCCGAGGTGTAGCGCTCGTAGACATCGGACAATTCGGGCGGCAGCTCCGCCAGCACCGGATCCGCCGGCGCATCGTGCGAAGAATCCAGGCTCGGCCCGCTTTTGGCTGGCGGCGGCGTGCTGTCCGGACCGGCCGAAGGATCGGGGGCCGGCACAGGCGCACCGCCCGACGGCGGCGTCACGGCGATCGGTGTGCCACCGGCGCCGTGCGGCAGGAGCGCGGGATGATAATAATCCGAGCGCCGGACCAGCGCGGCGAACACACGATCCTGCTGATCCTGATCGAGATCGAGCACGCGCAGCAGATTGCGCAGTTCGTGTTCGGCCTCGCGCTCGGCGCGGAATGCGCGGTACTCGAGTTCCTCGCGGCCCGGATCGTAGTGAGCCCACACCTCCTCGTCGCTCACCGGCCGCGCGGCCGGCGCGCCACCCGCAACACGCGGCAAGGGCGCCGGTTTGCGCGGCGCCCGATCTTCCGGTTCTCCCAGGGCCGGAAAACCGCCGTCAGGCGAGCGGCCGCGCGCCGGAAATCCGGCCGCCACGTCCCGCCCGGCGGCCCACGCTCCGTCGGCCGCGGCGACGGACATCGCCGCGCGTGCCGACCCGGTGTCGGGCGGCGGGCGCCGCCACCAAAGACCCAGCCCCGCGGCGCCGGCGAAGGCGCCACCGATGGCAAGCCAGGTCCATTGGGTTGAACTCATGAGGCTCAGGGTGATGTGGGTTCGGCGGAATCTTGCGTCTCCCCGGGCACTGCGGCGCCCTGGAGCAAGTGGGGGAATTTCCGCTGGGTCGAATCTACCAGCTTCCGGCGGCTATTGGCGAGCCTCTTCTGCTGGTCAGGCCTCAAACCGACAGCCAGGTCGTCGTGAAGCTTGATCAACTCAAGATGGATCTGGAACAACGCGGAGTCGCGCTTCTGCTGCAAGCGGCCGGTCGTGGCGTCCAGTTTCGCCCTGACCGCCGCCGACTGGCCGTCGCTCAGATCGAGGTCGTCCTGCAGGCGCGCCATCATCTGGGCGGACCACCGTTCGGTATCGGCGGCCACCGACTGGCGCGCCTCGCACGAATGCAGGGCGATCATCCACCCGATGACCTGGCCGCTGAGAAAGATGGCGGCCAGAGCGAGGACGATCCTGCCATATTTGGCGATGAAGCCGGTGGCGCTCATCGATCAGATCCCTGGAAACGTGATGACGGGTGGCTCCAGCAGCGGGCGCTCGGCGGCAGTCCAGAGTCCCCGTTGCATGAACACCACCACCGCGGTGAGCGCCAGCGACGCCACGGCCGCCCGCCAGGAAATCCGCTGCCACAACGCCAGCCGGCTCTCCTGCTCGCGGATTTCGCGCCACCGCGCGACCACCCGCGCCGCAAATCCGAAGGGCGCGGCGGAGTCCCGGACGGAATCGCGCTCGCGGCGAACGATACGCGCCCCGGCGGCCAGTCGCTGCCAGGCCGCGCCGGGCGCGGGTGTCTGCGGGCCCGGGCGCGGCGGCCGGGGTTGAAACTCAGGATCGAAGGGGGTCATGGTGATGAAGGGGTCAGGTTGTTGGTTGGCGGGAAAACCGGGAAGTGACGACGGCTCCAGGACGAGGGTCAGATGGCCGAAGTGGCTTCCAGTTCCTTGAAAGTGGCGGCCAGTTTGCGCCGGGCGCGAAACGCGGTGACTTTGACGCGCGACGCTCCCCAGCCGGTCTGTTCGCAGATTTCGGCGACCGACCGCTCCTCCAGGTCCAGCAGGCGCAGCACCAGTTGTTCGGCGGGCTTGAGAGTTGCCAGCAGTTTTTCGACCACCTCCAGCGTGGCGGAGGAGGAAAGCGCCGGCGCCGCCTCTCTGTATTCGCGCGCGGCCAGGGCGTCCTGGAGGCGCCCGGCTTCGGCGCCCGAGAAATCACTGAACGAGCGCACGCGGCGGGCCTTCTGGCGGCGCAGTTTGTCCAGGCATGTATTCAACGCGATGCGGGCCACCCAGTGATCGAATGGCTGCTCGGCGCGGAATTGTGATAACCTGGAAAACATCTTCATGAAAACCTCCTGGCACAGATCCTCTTCATCCTCGGTGACGGGCAGATGATTTCGCACGATGCGCACGACCTTCGGGTAAAGCGCCTCGACCAGCCGCCGGGCAGCCGCTTCGTCGCCGTTCCTGACGCGTGCGATTTCATCGGGCCATGAGAGAGCGGGTTCATCCATCGGATCGCCGCACACACGGGCGGTTTGCGAAGACAGGGATCGTCCTCAATCAGGACGCACGCAAGTCCGGGACGGTTACATATGCTCAAAAACACAGTGATCCGGAATTGAACCCGCAGCATGAAAAGTATCCGTGTCCCTTTTCACCTCTTGTTCACCATCCTCTCCATTGGCTCATGATCGGGATGCGCACGCCCCGGGGTTGCGCCGGCGAGCGGCGCGGCTGACTGAGTACACCATGCCCGAGACAATGGAAAACCCGATGGTCTGGCACAACAGCCGACTCATGCGAGTCGGCGCGGTCGCCTTGTCGCCCTATGACCAGGGGCTGACCATCGGACTGGGCGCGTTCGAGACGCTGGTGGCGGTCGGCGGCCGTCCATTCGCCTTCGATCGACATTGGGAGCGGCTGGTCCACAGTTGCCGGGCTCTCGGGTTGGCTGTGCCGGATCGCGCGGCGGTCGCGGACGGGCTCGGCGCCGTGGCCGCGGCCAATGGACACGAGAACGGCCGGCTGCGCGTCACGGTGACCGCGGGTCCGGGGCCGCTCGGATCCGGCCGCGAAGCCGGGGCGCATCCGACCTGCCTCATCGTTTCAGGACCGCGTCCGGTATGGCCGGCCCGCGCCCGCATCATCACGCTCCCCTGGCCGCGCAACGAACGAAGCCCGCTCGCCGGCGTGAAATCGACCAGCTACGCCGAAAACGCGATGGCCCTGGCCGAAGCGCGCCGCCGCGGCGCCGACGAAGCGGTTTTCCCGAACACGGCCGGCCACCTCTGCGAAGGCTCCGGCTCCAATGTGTTCCTCGGGCACGCCGGCACCCTCATCACCCCGCCCCTCTCCGATGGCTGCCTCGCCGGCGTCACCCGCGCCCTCGTCATCGACCTCGCCCGCGACCTCGCCATCCAGGTGCGCGAAGAGTCCATCCCCATTGACACCCTCCCGGCCGCTCCCGAAGTCTTTCTCACATCGACGACGCGCGGCATCCAGCCGGTCGCCCACGTTGACGATGCCCCCCTCCGCGCGGCGCCGGGACCGGTGACCGCCCGCCTCATCGAAGCGTGGCGCGACCGCCACGGCAGCCAGGCCGGCGGCTGACATCGTTTTCGGAGGTTGGGGGGACAGGGTATTCAGAGGTCAGTGTTCGGTGTTCGGTGTTCGGTGTTCAGAGGACAGGGATCAGCGATCAGGGATCAGCGGTCAGGGATCGTGGAAGAGGCATCGTCGAGTTGGTGTGGGAGCGGCTTTGCTGGTATGATACCCGCATGTCCGCCGCATCGAAGAAACCGCGAGCGCCGCGCCGGGCGCCGCGCCGCCTGGCACGGCCTGCCGGGAAGAAGGAGCTGCCGTCGGACGTCTGGCCGCGGCTGCAACTGCACATCAGCCGGATGTGGCCGTTGCTGACGCGCGATTTGAGCCATGCGGTCGAGGCGGCGCACGATCCCAAGACACACTGCGAGGGCGCCT
>CAZYHO010000308.1:0-6164 GCA_964647495.1 uncultured Akkermansia sp.
TTGCGAGCCATCTGCCTGCAATCCGTGTGTCACCCTGCGGGCGCACGAAAACTAAAGATTTCTTAACTTTCTAGTCCGGCGCCCGGCTACCGGGAGGGTGGGGGAGTGGTCCCGCCCGATTTGACACCCCGGGCAGGTCCGGCTTTGATCGGAAATGCGGCACATCAAATATGTCTTCGTCACCGGTGGCGTGGTCAGCTCCCTGGGAAAGGGCCTGACGGCGGCCTCATTGGGGACGCTGCTGGAGGCGCGCGGGTTGAAGGTGGTGCTGCAGAAATTTGACCCGTACCTGAATGTCGATCCCGGCACGATGTCGCCGTACGAGCACGGCGAGGTGTACGTGCTGGATGACGGCGCGGAGACGGATCTCGATCTCGGGCACTATGAGCGCTTCACGTCGGAGCCGCTGACACGGCTCAACAACCTGACGAGCGGCCAGGTGTACCAGAGCGTGCTGCGCAAGGAACGGCGCGGCGATTATCTCGGCAAGACGATCCAGGTCATCCCGCATGTCACCAACGAGATCAAGGATCGGATCCGCGAGGTCGGCCGGCTTTCCGGCGCCGATGTGATCATCACGGAGATCGGTGGGACGACCGGGGACATCGAGGGGCTTCCCTTTCTCGAGGCGCTCCGGCAGTTCGCGATCGAGGCCGGCCGGGACAACGTGCTGTTCATTCATGTGACGCTGGTTCCGTACATCAAGGCGGCGGGTGAACTGAAGTCGAAGCCGTCGCAGCAGTCGGTGGCGAAGCTGCGGGAGATCGGTATTCAGCCGCAAATCCTGGTATGCCGGACCGAGCGGCCGATCGATCAGGAGCTGCGCGAGAAGCTGGCGATTTTCTGCAACGTGCGCGTCGATGCGGTGATCGAGGAGGTGGACGTGAGCCACAGCGTGTACGAGCTGCCGCTTGTGCTGAGGAACGAGGGGATGGATGCGCTCGTGTGTGAGTTTCTCGGCTTGCAGACGCAGGAGCCGGACTTGACCGAGTGGAGCGAGTTCGTGGAGCACCTGGTCCGGCCGGCGCATCATGTGCGGATCGGCGTGGTCGGGAAGTACATCGATTTGCAGGATGCTTACAAGTCGGTCTACGAAGCGCTGACGCATGCGGGGGCGGCGCACGAGGCGAAGGTGGAGCTGGTGCGGCTTGAGGCGGAGGTGCTGGAGGAGACCGGCACCGAGCCGCAACTGGCGAGCATCGACGGCATTCTGGTGCCTGGCGGGTTCGGCGAGCGCGGGATCGAGGGCAAGATCGTGGCGGCGCGGTATGCGCGCGAAAACCGGGTGCCGTACCTCGGATTGTGCCTCGGGATGCAGATCGCGACGATCGAGTTTGCCCGCCATGTCTGCGGGCTGGAAGGCGCGAACAGCACGGAGTTCGAGACCAATCCGGCCCACGCGGTCATCGCGATCCTCGAGGAACAGAAGATGGTCACCAAGAAGGGTGGCACGATGCGCCTGGGCTCGTACCCGTGCGACTTGCGGCCGGGCACGCTGGCGTCGCGGCTGTACGGGAAACCGACGATCCACGAGCGCCACCGCCACCGGTTCGAATTCAATCCGGATTACCGCGAACGGCTGGAAGCGGCGGGGTTGGTGGTGTCCGGGGCCTCGCCCGACGGGCATCTCGTGGAAATCGTGGAGCTGTCGCAACATCCGTTTTTCATAGCGAGCCAGTTTCATCCGGAGTTTCTGAGCAAGCCGACGAAGCCGCATCCGTTGTTCGCCGGTTTCATCGGGGCGGCGCTGGATCGACGGAAGCGAATCGCGACCACGGCAGGATCATGAAAGGAGCGGGGCTGGCGGCGCGACTGAGGGACCGGGGCACGCTGGTCGCGGTCGCGGCTTTCGCGGCGCTGGCCGTCGTGTGTTTTGTTTACGCCGATCGCGCCGCGGCCGGGAGGAAAACGACCGAACGCGTGGAGGCGGCTGTGGCGGAGGGGAAATCGATCCACTGGCGCCAGGTGACACGCGTCTGGCTGCCGCGCGCGGCTTTTGTCAATGGATGGTTGGCGCTGCTGGCGGCGGCGGCGGTGCCGTGGGCGCGGCGACCATTGGCGGATGCGGGCACTTTCGCCGCGGACGATCGCGCTGATGCGGTGGCAGATGATCGCCGAGATGCGGTGGCGGATCGAGACGAGGCGCCGCGGGTGCGCCGGCTTGGGTGGGCGGCCATGGTGGTGCTGGCGGGAGCCGCGGCCTGGCTGACCGCGCCGAGGCTGAGCCAGAGCGTCTGGGGAGACGAGGCGCGGACGTTGCGCGAGTTTTTGGTCGGCCAGTTTCACACTGATGAACGCGGCGAGCGCACATACGATGAAGCGACGTGGGGCGATGCGTTCTTTCATTTCCGCACGCCGAACAACCATGTCCTCTACAGCGTGCTCGCCCGGGCGTCGCACCAATGGCTGGCGCGGCCGCCGGTCGAGGCCACGGACGCGTATTTCTCGGAAACGGCAATCCGGCTGCCGGCGTGGGTGGCGGCGCTGGCTTCTGTCTTCGCGCTGGCCGGGCTTGGGGCGGTGCTCGGCTGGCGCCGCGCGGGCTGGGTGGCCTCGGCGCTGCTTGTGCTGCACCCTGGGTTTGTGAGGTACGCGGCGGAGGCGCGCGGGTACGCGCTGCTGCTGGTGTTTGCGCCGCTACTGGTGGTGGCGCTGGCGCGCGCGGTGGCGGACGGGCGGTGGCGATGGTGGGGCGCGGCGGCGGCGCTCGATTTTTGCCTGATCTACACGTGGCCGCTGAGCGCGCACTTTGTGCTTGTGGCCAATGCCGGGGCACTCGTGGCGATCTGGTGGAACCGCGCGCGGCCGGTGCGCGATCGCGCCACGCTCACGTTGCGCTGGGTGGTGACCGGCCTGGCGGCCTTCGGTGTCTGGCTGCAATTGTTCCTGCCGAACCTCGTGCAGTTGCGGATCTGGCTGGGCGGGTCGAGCGCGAAAGGAGCGCCCGGGCACGGCGCATGGATCGACGCGCTGTGCGCGATGCTCACCGGCCGCGTCTGGCACGAAACCGATGCCTCCAACCCGCTGCTCACGCCGTGGAGCCGCACATGGCAGGAGCAGCCGTGGATCGTCGTGGGCGCCGGGTCGCTCGTCGTCGGGGCGCTGCTCATCGGTGTCATCGCCTTGTGGCGGCGATCTCCGGCCGCGCGTCCGTGGTTGCCGGCGCTTGTGCTGCCGCCGGTGTTCGTATTGCTTCAGTCGGGCCTGAGTGGAAGCGTGCTTTACCCGTGGTACCTCGTATCGGCGGTGCCCGGCGTGGTTCTCCTGATGGCGATCGGCCTGGATGCGGTGGCACTGCGATGCGTGCGGAGCGCGGCAGGCCGGCCGGTTTTTCTCGGAGCCGCCGTGCTGATAATCGCGCTGACGGGGGCACGGACGCGCGAATTGTTGCGCCGCTACCCGATCGAACCGAATCGCGAAGCGGCCCTGCTCGTGCAGCCGGTCATCAACCCGCACCACCCGGACTACCAGCGCCACGTCCTCACCGCCGGATTCCTCATGCGCAATACCATCTACGATCCCGGTGTGCGCGAGTTCGCGACCCTGGATCAAATGCGCACGCTCATGGACGAGGCGCGCGAATCCGGGCGCGATTTCGTGGTGGTCTACGGCCAGCCCGGTTTCGCGCGGCAGGAGTTCCCGGAAATCATGGCCGTGCTCGACGACCCCGCCGTCTTTCAACATCTCGCCACCCTGCCCGGCCAGGAAGCGTATTGCACAAGACACGTCGTGAAACACATGTCCGGGGCTCGATAGGCCTCATGGGGCCCATGTGCCCTATGCGAACGCGGTGCACTTCACACGCCCAGCCCCCATCCCTCGCGGTAGGCCTTGCGGATGATGGCGTCGGCTTCGGGGGTGTTCGGTGATTTCATGGCCGCGCCGTCCCATTCGACGCGCTTCTGGAAGCGCACGGCGAGCAGGCCGACGAGCAGGGATTCGGTGAACGGGGCCGAGTACCAGAATCCGCTTTTCGAGTCCTCGGGTTTGCCGGCGAGTGCGGCGCGCACCCATTCGAGGCGATGCCCGGGCGAGCGCGGGATGGTCGGGGCGGGTCTCGTGAACTCGCGCATTTTTGTCTCGGGGATAAGGCGCGGCGCGCTGGCGTGACTGCCGCCGTAGAGGCCGGCCTTGTCACCGACGATGATCAGTCCGTTGTCGGCCAACTGGCGGTCCGCTTCGAAGAACGGGACGTTCTGCGGCAGCTTGCCGCCGTCATACCAGGTCATGGTGATTTCGCCGCGGCTTTCCTTGGCGGGGAAATGGTACTTGACGATGTTCCAGGCCGGGAACGAGTCGTTGTTGCTCTCCGATGTCTCGGCTTCGACCCAGTCGGGCGCACCGAGGTCGAGGGCATAGTAAGCCGGATCGGCATTGTGGACCGCCATGTCGCCGAGCGCGCCGCAGCCGAAGTCCCACCAGCCGCGCCATTTCATGGGGTGGTAGGCCGGGTGGTACGGGCGCATCGGAGCCGGACCGATCCACAAGTCCCAATCGACATGGGCGGGCACGGGCGGTGTGTCCTTCGGGCGGGCCGTTCCCTGGGTGTCCCACCACTTTCCCTGGCGGTCGGACCAGACATGCACTTCCTTGGCGGCTCCGATCGCGCCGGCGTCGATGTATTCTTTCCAAAGCCGGAGCCCTTCGCCCGCGTGGCCGTTGTTGCCCATCTGGGTCACGACCTTCATGCGCGCGGCGACTTCCTGCATTTTGCGCGCCTCCTGGACAGTGTGGGCGAGGGGTTTCTCGACGTAGGCGTGTTTGCCGAGCTGCATGGCGGCAAGCGCGATCGGGGCGTGGTGGTGGTCCGGAGTCGAGACGACCACGGCGTCGAAGTCTTTTGCCGCATCGAGAAGGCGGCGCCAGTCGCGGTGTTTCCGGGCCTTCTCGAATTTGCGCGCCGCGCCGTTGAGATTGCCTTCGTCGATATCGCAGAGCGCGGTGACTTCGACTTCGGGGAAACCGCCGATTTCGCCGAGGTTGCCGCCTCCCTGGCCACCGACGCCGATATGCGCGGTGGTGAGTTTCTCCGAGGGAGGAGTCTGTCCGCTCTGGGCTATGAGATGGCGGGGCACGATGAGCGGGGCGGATCCTGTGGCAAGAATGGTGCCCAGAAAGCGGCGGCGGGTTTTCATGGTGTGGCTTGATGCGGGGTGAATGCGGAGAGCGCGGGATCGCAAGCCGGCGAGTCGCGGGATCCCGTCAGGCGAGATGGCGGGCACGGGTGCGGTCGGCCGGTGAGACATCAGGCGCTGGCGCGGGGTTTTCGTCGGGCGGAAGGAGATCCGGCGCCTGCTCCAGGGCCTCCGCCAGTTCGCGCTCCTCGTC
This sequence comes from uncultured Akkermansia sp., assembly GCA_964647495.1. Taxonomy (GTDB): domain Bacteria; phylum Verrucomicrobiota; class Verrucomicrobiia; order Verrucomicrobiales; family V1-33; genus CAJBME01. The sequence continues at coordinate 5,329 of CAZYHO010000308.1, forward strand.
TTCGTCTTCCAGCTCACGGCGCAGGCGGTGGGAAATCCACGGCCGTGCCGGACCGTAGCAGAGATAGCTCACGAAAAGGATGGCCGGCATCACTTGCCACCACTTGACGGTCAGAATGATCAGGATCACCGATGTCAGAACCCACGGCAGCGAGCGGCGCGTCTTGATGTTCAGCCCCTTGAAGCTCGGATAACTGATCTTGCTGATCATCATGCCGGCCAGCATCAGCATGAGCGGCGGCAGCGCCCACGTCCACGCCCCGATCGGCCGCTCCTTCTCCTCAAGCCACATCAGGAGCAGCGTCAGCGAACTGATGACCCCGGCCGCGGCAGGAATCGGAATCCCCATGAAATCCTGCGACGCCGACTTCGCATCCTGCCAGGCCAGGCAGTTGAATCGCGCCAGACGCATCGCCCCGCACAGCAGGTAAATGAAGGCGATCACCCATCCCCACCGGTCCGGGATCTCCGCCAGCACCACCTCGTGCACCAGCAGCGCCGGCGCGACCCCGAACGACACAATATCCGCCAGCGAGTCGAACTCCCGTCCAAACGGCGAGTCCTGCCCCGTGAGCCGCGCCATCCGCCCGTCCAGCGCGTCAAACACACACGCCCCCAGAATCAGCGCGATCGCCTGGTAAAAATACCCGTTCGCCGACCCGCCATTGTGCGAACTCAGCATGCCGCTGAAAATGCTCAACGTCGCAAAAAACCCGCACGCCAGGTTCCCCGCCGTCATCAGGTTGGGCCACAAATAAATCTTCGGCAGGTCTCGCATGGGAAAAGGACGAACCGCCAATGATGCAGGACGAACGAGCCGTAATCAAGGATGAAGGA
>CAZYHO010000309.1:0-2077 GCA_964647495.1 uncultured Akkermansia sp.
TGCCCCAGGCTGAAATATAACCGGGCCGTTGGCCCTGCGGCAGGATTGGGGACAGGCCACGTGCGATCCCCGGCCAAGGGCTATGTGCAATGGTTTTTCGCTCACGGCTTCGCGGCTTGGCCTGCGGTTACGGCTTGCTGCCCGCACCAACGGGCTCGTGCGGAAAACCGTTGGATTGGAGTTCCGCCTTTATTTCCAATCCCAACAAAGTAGAATTATTAACCGGTTGGGTCGCCATGTGTAGCGGCGCAAAATCTCCGATCGGTTCCTTGACGCTCATAAAGTCGCCCCGCTTCGCACTGCCTTGCAATCCCTCTCTAACGCGCTGGCGGATCTCCTCCAGCACCTTGTCACGATTCCACTTCCATAACACCTTGGTCAGCACAGGCTCGACCGTGAGCAACGGTCCCTGGATTTTCCGGAACCTTTCGACCGCCCATCCGTGCCACGAATCATCTGCATCCAGGAAGGCGGTCAGGGGGCCGGCATCAACGATCACCCATCGAATCACTGCCAAAACCCTCCATGTGCTCGGGATTGGTGCTCAGATCGCCGATGCCGGAATGGAACTTCCCGCAATGTTCCTTCATCATCTCGTAGGCCGAGACCGGTGGGGCCGCGAGCGGATCCGGCTCCTCCAGCCAGCGCCGATAAAGCTCGATAGTCACTTCCCGAATCGCCCGGCCTTCCAACGCCGTCTTCGCCTTCACCTTCCGGTAAAGGTCGTCGGGCACATCAATGGTGGCTTTTCATATTTAACAGGCTGCTTGTTTTACGGACTCTGTTGACCCCTGGCGTTGGTCTGCGGGAGGTCGGTGCAAGGTGAGCGCATCGACGATTTTATTGGCGAGACCGCGGCTGATGGTTTCGGGGATTTCGGCGTGGGCGGGGTTCCAGTTTTCGGGTTTGGGCTCCACGGTCAGAGTGGTGGGGCGATCCTTGTGGGTGTTCCCGATTTCCTGGAGGCGGCCGATATTGATTTCGCCGATCATTTCGAGCAGGCGTTCAGGCGGTTTCTGCACACCGCGGCGGAAGACGGCCCAATGATCATCGAGCGGTATGATGGAGGGGAGGCTTACCGAGGTGTGGCTGCCCTTGAAGAGGCTCGGGGAGATCACCCCTTCGTCGATTTTGTCCGTGCAGATGGCGCGGAGGACGTTCTCTTCCGGCGGGACAGGCATGGGGGATCAGGGAGGAGGGAGCAGCGGCAGGAGGTCGGCGATGGCACTATGCGGTACCGGCCAACGGTGGGCGGCGAAAGGAGGTGGTCAGGGCCAGTTCAGAGGCATCCAGCGGCGCGCCGTCCACCTGGGCTCCGATCCGCAGGTCCGGGAATACGTTCCTTTGAAAGAAGTCGATATAGCGCACGCCAAGACGTTCTCCTTCGGCGATGAAAGCCGCCTGATTCAGAATACGGAGAAGCCACTCGAGTTCCGCCCGGAGCCGGGTCCAGCCCGGGTAGGCATCGGGCTTGGTCAAGAGGCCGATCACGCGTGGGCCGAACTGAATCAGAAAATCCTGACTGTGAAACTGGAGCAGGGGTTGATGGGCCAACTGCGGCTCCTGGCGGCGGATTTCTTCCGGGATTTGAAGCCGAGGCAATGGAAGTTCATCCGGGTAGCGCCCTCGGATCAGGTTGAAGAGCAGCCCTGGAAGAACGTTCCACGACTCCTGCGTGACAAAGCGGACCTCAAGAACCGCCTCCAGGATCGGGCAGGGTTCGATGCGATCCGGGAGGCGTTCGGGAATGGTGAAGGGGAAGTCGGCGTTCATGGCATCATTGGCCACATGGCGAAACATGCCACTCGTCTACGGCTATGGTGGTCACCGCTGATGGCCGGCCTTCTGAGGGCAGCAGCTCCGTGCCAAGTGAGGAACCGGCGCTTTTGCCCAAATGCCACAGCGTCATAAGCGCGTGGGTTTTGCCTCCGCCGAATCCGGTCCTGAGGCGGAGCGTCAGGCCGGATTCCTCAGGATTAGACAATTTGGAAAATACGGCTTTTACGACATCTCGATGACTTTGGACCGGGTGAGTATTCGCGAAGAACTTTTCGGCGTCAGCATAAACGTCGGCCGC
>CAZYHO010000309.1:2177-6164 GCA_964647495.1 uncultured Akkermansia sp.
GTCGGCCGCGAAAATGGCGTCGTTCAATTCGCCTTGGCGGACTTCAATGCGTGGCTGGCAGCCCCTAAAAATGCTCATATTGTGGGGCGTTTCCCTAGCGCGGCGGGCTCGCCGATGCAATCCCTGAGAGAGCGATCGTTTTTTAACTGCCCAGGTCAGGTTGTCGCAAGCCTCATTTCTTGGATGTGCGGGATGGATGGGAACAAACCCTCTATGGCCGTTCCCAGGCAATAGAGAGACAGGCACGCGAGGCGAAGCCCTTCCCATCCGCGTCGATCCGAGCGATGCGCGGTGATCCGCAGTGATGCGGCGCACTGGTCACGGGTTGGCATGGGCGTGTGATTTCCGGAGTCGCAGCAGGAGTCCGTAGCGGGGCGAGACCAGATAGGCGAGCACGAAGAGGGCGCCGAGCACGACGGTGATGGTGGATCCCGCGGGCCAGTGGAGTTCGTAGGAAAGGACGAGCGCCAGGCAGGATCCGAGGGCGCCGAGGATGCCGCCACCCCAGAACAGGACGGGCGCGCTGTCGCTGAACATGTAAATGGTGGCCGCGGGCGCGACGAGCAGGCCGACGCTGAGGATGCAGCCGACGGCCTGGAGGGACGAGACGAGCACGAGGATCACGATGCCGAAGAGCATGTAGTTGAGGAGCCGCACAGGGATGCCGAGGCTGGCGGCGACGTTCGGTTCGAAGAGAAGGATGAGGATCGGCCGTTGCAGGGCGGTGAGCAGCAGGATGGCGGCCGCGCTGATGCCGAAGGCGAGCCACAGGTCCGAATCGCTGATGCCCATGAGGCCGCCGAAGAGCCATTCGTCGAGTTTCTGGCGGATGCCCAGGCGCGAGACGAGGATCAGGCCGCCGCCGAAGCCGGCGGTGTACAGCACGGCCAGCGCCGTGTCGTGGTCGATGCGCGACGTGCGCGCCACGAAGAGCGACCCAAGTCCGATGAAGATGGCCGCGAAGACGGCGCCGGCGAGCACGCTCCACGAAAACAGGCCGAAGACCGCCACCGCCAGCGCGATGCCCGGCAGCAGGCCGTGGCTCAGCGTGCCGACCTTGAGCGCGCTTTTGCGCAGCACGACGAAGGCGCTCACATAACCGTTGGCGAAACCGATGAGCAGGCAGGCGAGGAGCGCGCGCCGCGTGATTTCGAGGTCGAAGGCGTGCAGGAATTCGCTCATGGCCTGAGTGGCGGCGGGGATCCGTAGGTCTCGGCGAGGGCGCCGCGTGTGAAGACATCGGCGACAGGTCCGAACGCGATGGCGCGGCGCCGCAGGAGGAGCACGTCATCGAAGATCCGGGGCACGGATTCGAGGTCGTGATGGCTGGCGATGATGAGGCGACCTTCGGCGGCCAGGTCGCGGAGGAGGCCCCGCAGCGCGTCGCTTGCGGTTTCGTCGAGGCCGTTGAACGGTTCGTCGAGCAGGAGGACGTGGGCTTCCTGAGCGAGCGCGCGCGCCAGGAACGTGCGCTGCTGCTGGCCGCCGCTGAGCGCGCTGATCTGGCGCGCCGCCAGATCTTCGAGCCGCATGGCGGCGAGCGCGCGGTCGACGATGTCGCGGTCGTGCCGCTGGAACGGGCGCCACCAGCCGAGGTTGGGGTAGCGGCCCATTTCCACGAGCCCGCGCACGGTGATGGGGAATTGCCAGTCGACCTCGCCGCGCTGCGGCAGGTACGCCAGTTCGCGGTGCGCCGAGGTGAGGGCCGCGCCGCGCCAGAGGATCGTGCCGGCGTCCGGCGAAAGAATGCCCGCCAGTGTCTTGAGCAGCGTGCTTTTGCCCGCGCCGTTCGGGCCGACAAGCGCCACGCACCGGCCGCATTCGGTCACCATGCCCACGTCCTCCAGCGCCTTGACCTCCCTGTAACTCACAGTCAGCCCGCGCACTTCGAGGCGGTGCGGCTCGTGCGCCGGACCGCCGCCGCCCCAGCACACATGGTCCGGGTGGCCGTGCGGCGGGTTTTCCTGTGTGAGCGCATTCATGGCCAGGAAAAAGTGAGGGCCTCCGCCAGCGATCCCACTTCCGTCCACGCCGTCCGCCGCCGCGTCTCCAGCCCGTCTGGCTCCCACTCCACGCCCAGCGCCGTGGGCGGAGTCCCGGCGGGCCACTCGGCTTCCACCATCACCTCCAGCGGCTCACCTTCCGGCAATCGGATCGTCACGTCGCGTTCCACCTGACCTCGCGCGGCATCCCAGGGGCCGGAAAACTCGGCGATCACCGATCCCTCGTGCGTCAGTGCCACCCGCTCAGGTTCATGAGCATACCGAACCCGCAGCAGCGACCTCACCGAACTCCCGTCGCTCGCGGCCGCCGTGTCCGCCCCCGCGTCCGCACGCCGCGCCCCCTCCGCCCCGGTCAGCCGGGCCAGCGGCACCGACGCCAGGGCAAATCCACCCGCCACCACCGCCAGCGATACCAAAGGAGACGAACGCATGCCCGAAGCACATTCTCCCGAGAGCGGTGATTTTTGCAAATCATTTGCGAGAGACCGCGGGCGACACGGCCAATGCTCTTCATTGAACCGCGAATGAACGCCAATGGACGCGAATGATGCGAATGATGCGAATGGACAGGACAATTCGAGACACCCATGCACGCCGCTCGGAGGGAGGAAAAGTGGGTGTCTCGCTTCCGGCTCCTCATGAGAAGAGGATCGATTCGACGAACAGACGGACGTGGGGAGGTGTGGCGGAGGGGGATTCGCGGGTGACGACGACGAGTTCACGGGAGAATGTTTCCGGCAGGGGAATGCGGCACAGGAGGTTTCGGCGCGGAAAGCCGGCCAGGGCGCGGCGCGGGACGAGGGCGATGCCGAGGCCGAGCGCACAGAGGTGAACGATCATGTCAAAACTGTCCAGTTCGGCGGTGATGGCGGGGCGGAGTTCGCGGGCGCGGAGCCAGCGCTGGATCGCCTCTCCGGTGGAGGAATGCGTAGTAAAATGGAGCCATGACTGGCGGTTAAGCCACGCGCGCAGCGGCGCGGTCCATTGGTGGGGGTCGGCGCCGGGGGCGGGCGGGGTGCTGGCGGACGGGCCGATCAGGGCGAAGGCGTCGGTCATGCGGTGGCTGATGTGCAGCGGGGCGGGGAGCGGTCGTGGCGTATCGAGGATGGCGAGGTCGATCAAGCCGTCCTGCGCGGCGGTCATGAGCGAGGCATCGTCGAGGTGGGCGACGCAGGGGCGGATGTTCGGAGCGCGCCGCCGGTGGGCGTGCAGCAACCCCGGCAGGTGAGCCAGCGCCACGCTTCGGGACAGGCCGATCCGGATTTCGCGCGGAGCCTCCGAGAACGAGGCGCGCAGGCGGCGCAGGGAGGCGGCAAACTGTGTCGAGAGACTCGCGGTTTCATCGAGCAGCGCCCGGGCCGCGGCGGTGGGCTCGAGCCGGCGCGTGGTGCGGTCGAAAAGCACCATACCAAGCCGCGTCTCGATCGACTGCACCTGGCGCGTGAGGGCGCTTTGGGTGAGGCCGACCTCGGCGGCCGCGCGGGTCAGGCTGCCGCGGGCGGCGACGGAACGCACGATCTGCAGATCGCGGAGATCGATCGGGAGTGGGGTCTCGGCAGAGTCATTCATGCCGTGCGCTCATGAATCAATATCATTTATGCATTATACGCATGCAATGTCGCCATGCACCTTCATTTCGCGCCGCCATCCACGATGGACCGCGGCGCGCCGATTCACACTCAACGCAGACTCACCATGGCCGACTCCACCGAAAAACACTTCCTCAACGTCCCCGGGCGTTACTACAACGACTCCACATGCATCGACTGCGACCTCTGCCGGGAGATGGCTCCGGCCATCTTTCGCCGCAGCGACGACGATGGCGCCACGTATGTCTGGCGCCAGCCGGAAACCGGGACCGAGATCGCCCTCGCCGAGGAGGCGCGCCTCGCCTGCCCGACGGAATCGATCGGCAACGACGGGTGAAACCGCGAATGAACATCACGATTGCGGATAGCCGGGCTTTCAGCCCTCATGGATCGAG
>CAZYHO010000310.1:0-4886 GCA_964647495.1 uncultured Akkermansia sp.
CCGGTGATTTCGATGGTGAACTGGTGTTCGCCGGCGGTGAGGTCGGCCTCGCCCAGCGTGAGGAGCTGGGTGGTGGTGACCCTGGATCCAAAGAAGTCGATCTGATTGCCGCCGAGCGGTTTGCCGTCGAGATGGAAACGGGCGACGCCGTAATCCTGGGCGCGGGTGAAAACGGCCTTGATGGCGTATTTTCCCGGCTGGGTGACAGGCAGGGCCAGAGTGAGGCGGTCCCCCGGTTGGCCGCCGGTCCACCAGAGCTGGGCATTGCCGGACCATCGGCCGTCGCCGAAGGCGTCCATGGCTTGAGGGGCGGCGCTGCCCGCGGATTTGGCGAGCACTTTGAGGTCTTCGCCTTCGAGCGCGCCGGCGACGCGCATGGTGGTATCGGCCGGCCCTTCTCCCGGGAGCGGGACTTGCCCGGGACTGGCCAGGTAGGCGACGAGGTCGCGGACCTGCTGGTTCGAGAGGGCGGTGAAGAGGTTCATGGGCATCATGGAGAAGCCCGGTTTCGAGTGCTCGGCGATCTCGGCCTTGGGGACGACCTCTTCCGAGGTGATCGTCTGCACGGTGAAGGCGGTGTCCGTTTCCTTGCGCACCATGCCGGCGACGCCGCGGCCGTCCTTGAGCGAGAAGATATGCAGTTCGTAATCGGCGCCGATGAGGGCGTTCGGGTTGGTGACGTTCTCGAGGATGTATTCGAGGTTGGCGCGGTTCGATCCCGTGAGGTCCGGCCCGATGTGGGCGCCCTGGCCGAAAAGCACATGGCACTGGCCGCACAATGTCGCATACATGACGCGCCCGGCGCTGCGGTCGGCACCTTTGAGGAAATCGGGCGTGAGCACTTTTTTCCATTTCGCGTGCTCTTCCCCGGCCATCCTGGCGATGTCGCCGGTCACGCCGACCTTGCCCCAGGCGGCTTCGAGCTTCGCCGTCAGCGCGTCGTCCTTGAAGTCCGCTATCTGGCGGGCCACAAAACTCGGCACCTCGGCGCGGTCGATTTTTCCTTCCGTGACGGCGTCCAGCAGCGCCGAGGCCCAGGCGGCGCGGGTGGCGAGCGCGTTGATGGCGGCCGATTTTTCCTCGGCGGTGAATGTGGCGTAGCGGGAAAGCACGGCCTGCGCGAGGTCGGGCTCCTCGGCGGCGTGGGCGTGGAGAGGAGCAAAAACGACGAGGGCGGCGGCCAGCGCCGGCAAACAAAATGACTGCTTCATAAGACTTTGTCTTTGGTTTTCATCCGAGTACCAGCGCATCGGTCAACCGGGCTCGTCATTTCGCGACAGGCGTCACCTGGGGAAGGAGGCGCAGGGCAGGCAACCGCAGGACCGGATCATCGAGCAGTGTGACGATCAAGGCGCCCAGATCCGGATCCCTGCCTGCCGCGAGTGTCTGCAGGGCGTTCTGCCGGCGGTCAATATCGAGCGCGGCGTCGGCGACCTGGGCGCGGAGCTGCGGGAAAACGCGGCGGTCACCGAAGGCGACGGCCAGTGCGGTGCGCAGGTCGAGCAGTTCGCCGGCGCGCTCCCTGGCGTCCGGGCGGCGCTCGATGAGTTCGTCGAAATTGGCATAGGCGCCTTCCCATTCCTTGGGTGCGGTGAGCCCGGTGCGGCCGCGCAGGCCGTCGAGCGCCGCCTTGCCGAGATACGTGATGCCCGCGGCCGTTTTTTCCCTGGCCATGGCTTTGAGGAGGCCGGCGAGCGCCTCGTCGTTCCCCATGTCGGCGACTCGGCGGGCGATGTGGCGGGAGACGAGCGGGATTTTCGAAGTGGCGGCGAGTTCCAGGGCGCGTTCCGGGTCGGCCGGCACGCACGGCTCGATCGCGTACCAATACATTTGCGGAAGGTTGTGGTCGTCGGCGTCATCGGCGTGCTGGACGAGGGAGCCGGCGATTTCCCAGCGCTGGTCGAGGGGCAGGCGTTGCAGGGCAGAGGCGATGGCGAGGCGGACCTTGGGCGACGGGTCGGGCAGCGCGGCGCGCAGGACACGGGCGAGGGCGTCATCGCGCGCAGCGCCATCGGCGATGGCTGACACGGCGGCCGCGCGAATCCATTCGGGGCTGTCGAGGGCTGTCGCGTACGCGCCGACCCGCGCGTCTTCCAGCAGGCCGAGAACCCTCGCGGTCCTCGCCGCGAAAACCTGAGTCTCGCCCGGCGACGATCCCTGGGCAGCGGCAACCCGGCCCGCGAGCGAACGAATCTCGTCGTCGAACACCTCGGTGGTGAGGCGCCCGGTGGCCTGGCGCGCCATCAATTCCTTTTGCGCCTGTCGCGGGAAGAACCCGTTGCGGCTGCCGTGCAGCGCCCAGAGTTCCTGATCGGTATTCGCCGCCAAGTCCCCCTTCCACGGTTTCCAGGTCGCGGCGTATTTCACGCGGTAAAGCCGGCCGTTCGAGCGGTCCCAGATTTCCGGCTGCGGGCGGTGGCATTTTTCCTGATCGTACCAATCGATGAAATACACGGCGCCGTCGGGCCCCACCTTGAGGGCGACGCCGGTGAAATTGGGGTCGTGGGTCTTGAGGAAATCCGGGAGGTGCTTGGCGATGTAGCCGGATCCGTCCGGGACGAGGTTTTCCTGGTTGATGCGCTGGCCGTGGATATTGAAGAGCATGGCGCGGCCGCGGTACTCGGGCGGGAAGTTATCGCCGTTGTAGATGAGCAGGCCGCAATGGGCGTGGCCGCCGCCGGCTTCATCGCTGACGGCGTTGCCCGAGTGGGGCGTGGTGCCGATGAAGTGCTGGTGGTCGGCGATGGTATCGATGTTGGTGTAGACGTACGGGTTGAAATGGCCGAGCGGGTTTGACTGGCGCAGGTAATAACCACCCTGGATGATGTGCCAGAAGTGCGGGATGACACAGGCCTCCGAAAACCAGTCGCCGGAGTCGTTGTAGTCGAAGCCCCAAGAATTCGAGGTGCCGTGGGCGAAGATTTCGAAGGCGTGCCTGACCGGATGGTACCGCCAGTAAGCGCAGTTGAGCGGCGTGCGGCTGGCCGGGCCGTCGGCGGCGGGGGGAGCGTCTTTCGGCCGGGCGCAAACGCGAACCTCGGAGTGCGTGAAGACGCCGTGGCAGCCGTAGAGCCAGCCGTCCGGCCCCCAGATGAAACTGTTCAGCGTTTCGTGCGTGTCCTGGTACCCCCAGCCGTCGGCCAGAATCACCGGATCGCCGGCCGGCGCGTCGTTCTTTTCGTCGAGCGGGATGTGGAGCAGGTACGGCGCGGCGCCGATGTAAACACCGCCGAAGCCGACCTCGATGCCGCTGACGAGGTTCAACCCTTCGATGAAAACCTTTCGCGTCTCGAAGGATCCGTCGCCATCGCTGTCCTCGAAAATGAGCACCCGGTCCTTCCCTGCGAAAATATCCGCCTTCTGCGCCGCGTTCGGCACCGAGAGATCGCCGTCACCATCCGCGCGCCTCGGCGGCCTCGTCGCCCGCCGCGGATACGTATTCCCCTCGACCACCCAGATCCGCCCGCGCGCGTCCCAGCAGAAAGCGATCGGCTGGACCAGGTCGGGCTCGGCCGCCAGGAGATCGACCTGGAACCCCTCGGGCACTTCCATCTTCTTCAGGGCCTCCTGAGGAGTCAGCAATGGCGCGGACAATGCCGGCGCCGGCGCCAATGCGAGGACAACCGGGAGTGCGGACAGGATAAAGCGGGGGCCGTACACAATCCTACCGTTCCACAGAATCACCACCCGAGTCAACGACGATGGTGGCACGGTTCATGGTTCATGGTTCGTGGTTCGTGGTTCGTGGTTCGTGGGGCATGGGGCAAAGGGCACGGTGTATTTGAACATCATCCGGTCAGGGTGAAATCCGGGGACGATTCACTCGCTTGCAATGTCCGACGATAATCAGCCCCATCCCCTCCCCTCTCCCTCTCTTGTACACCATGAACCATGGACCGATCGCCTTGTGCGGCTCCCCCCACCCTCCCTTTCACCCTCTCGCTTTGTACCGTGAACCGTGAACCGTTTCCCGTGAACCATATTGTGCCGTGAACTGCTCCTCCCATCGGCGCCTGGACGGGAGCAGGAGGGGCGGACTTCTATAATTTCAATAAATTAAAGAACTCTTGAAGATTTTCCCTTGCGAACTAGAAGTACTGCGGATACACAGAGGGAATCAGCGAGAATTGCCCATGACGTCCGCCCCTTTGGCCGCCCGAGCCACGTATTTGTTTCCGGAGAAGATCGATTTGGAGAACCCGGTGCTGGCCGAGTTTTACACGGCGTATTTGCGCGGGCTGACGCACAAGCTGAACAATCTTCTGGCGGTGTTTCAGGGGTTTTCGAGCCTGTTGCTGATGAACGACGCGCTGGACGGCTCCGCGAAGGAGAACCTGGGGCACATGAAGGCCGCGGCGCTCAACGGGCAGGATTTGAGCGCGAAAATCCTGGCCGGCGGCGCCTGCGCGCGGCTGAGCGTGCAGCGGACGAGTCTGAGCGACCAGTTGCCGAACATGGCACGCTCGTTGCAGGAGCCATGCGCCAGGCTGGGCGTTCCATTTCAACTGCGGGCGGATCCGAACCTGCCGGCGGTGGAGCTGGACCAGGCGCGCTTCAAGGAGATCGTGGTCGAGTTGCTCAGGAATGCGGCCGAAGCGGTGAAGGAGGGGGGCGGCGGTGATGTGACGATGGAGATTTACGCGCCGGGACGGTCGCCGGAGGGCAGTTTCGACCGCGTCGATGTCTTCGTGCACAACCGCGGGCGGATCCGCGAGGACAAGTTCGCGGACATCTTCAAGCCGTTCGTGAGCACGAAAGACGGCAGCCATTTCGGGCTCGGGCTCACGGTGGCGGCAAATCTCGCCCACCAAATGGGAATGACGCTCGGCGCGCGCAGCGAAGACAATCGCACGACATTCTGGCTCAGCGTTCCCGTCGCGGGCTGA
>CAZYHO010000310.1:4986-6163 GCA_964647495.1 uncultured Akkermansia sp.
TCGTCGCTGGTCGCCGCGAAATCCGCGTACCACTGCCCCACCGCACGGAAGTCCCTCGGCGTGACGAGCGCAACGAATTCGTCGACCATCGGTTCCAGGAAAGCGCGCGCCTCGGGCGACGCGGCGGGCACGGCGACCACGATGGCGGCGGGACCTTGCTGGCGGATGGCCTGCACGGCGGCCTTGATCGTGGATCCGGTAGCCACGCCGTCGTCGACGACGATCACGGTGCGTCCGCGGACGTCCGGAGCACCGGCATGGCCGCGGTAACGAATCTCCCGGCGCTGCAATTCCTTCAATTCGCGCGCGGCCACCGCTTCGATCGTGGCCCCCTCGATACCCTCGGCGCGGACCACCAGGTCGTTGATGACACGCACGCCGCCGCTGGCGATCGCGCCCATCGCAAGTTCCTCCCAGCCCGGCACACCGAGTTTCCGCACCAGCAGCACATCCAGCGGCGCCCCGAGCGCGCAGGCGACCTCGGCCGCCACAGGAACACCGCCGCGCGGCAGCCCGAGCACCAGCACGTCGTCACGCCCGCCATAGGACGCCAACACACCGGCCAGCCGCCGCCCGGCATCGACCCGGTCACGGAATCGCACATCCCCCATGCCCGCAGTCTGGCGAGACGCCTCCTCCGGGCCAAGCCGAAAATTCCGCGCCCATCGACGTCCGGCGAGGACGGTAATGTCAGCCCGGTTCAGCCGGCGCGGGCCGCGATCACTGCCGGCGCGTGCCGGCGCCGCTCCCGCGGATCCGCCAACTCCCGGCCGCATCGGTTTTTGCACCACGAAGCAGAAGCCGCACCGAAAGGCGGCGCGGCACATGCCAGACTCCAGCGCTTCACTCTACCGGAATCGGCGCCATGGAGCCCGCCAAGAAGACAAACCACACGATGCCGAACAGGAGACCGAGCGCCATCAGGATGGTGGCGATCATCCCGCAGATGCGGCCGGCGTTCGTCTGTTGACGGCCTTCCGGGTCCATCGTTCCGGCGCTCATCTCTTTGAGATCCCCGTTGCCCATGATCCACGCCGCAATGCCCAAAGGACCGCAGCAGACCAAGCTGACAATGCCGAGGACAAGGATAAGAGTGGCCCGGTGTGGTTTCATAGGCGCGATTCATAAAAGCACTCCGAAAAAACGCAATAACAAAAACGTCGAACGCACACCCGCC
>CAZYHO010000311.1:0-6155 GCA_964647495.1 uncultured Akkermansia sp.
TCAAAAGCTGTGCGAAACGACGTCGGGTTGGAGTCCCGCCTTCAGGCGGAAGCGCGGAGCCAAGTGCGGAAAACCATGTCTTCTTCATTTGCCGATGATCGGGCGTGCGGGGCGGCAGGCGCGGGTCATGGTGCGGGATGCGGACGATCCGGATGAACGGCGTTTTTCTCGGCCGGCTGTGGCTGGCCGGCACGGCGGCCCCCGCAATGGCGGCGCCGGATCCGATGATCGGCGTGAGTTCGCAGGACGCGATCGGGCATTCGCACCGGGCGGCGGTCGAGCGATGGGCGCAGTGGCTCGGGCGGCCGATGGACGATGTCGGACACATTCAGGACAATCTGTTCGCGCAGACATGGGAGGAGCTGGAGGGCGCGGCGGTCGCGCATTTCCAGCGCGAAGAGAACTGGCGGGGATTCGACGAGGTATTCAAGGCGCGCTTCGAGCTGAACCTCCCGATGTTTCCCGGCGCGCCGGAGTTCGGACTGGCCAACGAGGAGAAATGGGAGCGGGCGGCGGCGGGCGCCTACGACGCGCATTTTCAGCGGCTGGCGGAAAACCTCGTGGCCGCGGGATTCGGCCGGGCCGCGCTCCGGCTCGCGTGGGAATTCAACGGCACGGGCGGCCAGTTCCCCTGGCATGTGAACTATGGCGGCGCGGATGCGATGGCCGGCCGCCTCGCGCACTTCAAAACGTACTGGCGTCGCATCCACCGCGTCATGAGCCGGGCCGGCGGCGCGCGTTTCCGCTGGGTCTGGTGCCCGATGGTCGCGGAAATGCAGGACTTCGACCCGGCGCAGGCCTGGCCCGGCGATGACGTGGTCGATGTCGTTTCGGCGACGCTCTACGACGCGCAAGTAGAATACTACTGGACCGATCCGGCGGCGCTCGCGGAGGGACGCGACGCAATTCTCGAGCTGGACGACGACCGGCGCGCGCTGCGGCGTCAATTCGTCTGGGACAAATGGGTGCGCGGGCGGGACTACGACATCGGAGCCGCGGCCTTTCGGAGCGATCCTCCGAGTTACCGCGGGCTCGACTGGCTGCACGCCTTCGCCGGGCGGCATGGAAAGCCGTTTGCGCTGAGCGAGTGGGCGATCTGGCCGCGCTATGTGCGCACCGACGACGGAGCCGGCCCGTTTTTCAGCACAGCCGCCGCCGGCCACGCTCCACACGTGTTCGGGTACGCGGAGAGCCGCGAGATGACCGACAATCCCGAGTTCATCGAGCGAGTGCACGCCTGGCTGAACGAGAACCCGGTGGCGTGGGCATGTTGCTTCGACGTGCGGCTGGCGCGCGACAGGAAATCGGAGCTTGTCGATCACAGCCTCTCGCCGCGCCGCGTGGGCGGTGTGACCGCCAGCCAGCACCCGCGCGCCGCCGCGGCATACCGGAAGTTGTTTCGCCTCTGAAGGCGCGGGGCACGGTGCGCGGTGCGCGGTGCGCGGATCAGAGGTGTTCGGTGCGAGGCCAAATGCCCGCTTCAGAACTCAGACATGAAAGCGAAGCTCCGGGGTGGGACGCGATCCTCCGGGCGCGTCAGCGGCTGGCGCTTCCAGAATGCGGCCGGGTCGCCGATTCTCCCGAGGCGTCCGAGCACGAGGCGGACGATTTGTGCGGGGAAGGTGCAGGCGGCGCAGGCCATTCAGAATCTGCGATATCTGCGTCATCCGCGGTTCCCATTTAAGAATTCCGGTTCAAAGGCCGCTCAGTGAATCGAAGAGCGACTGCATACCCGGCCCGACGTGCTGGTCGTAGGGGCCGTCGTAGTTGTTGACGAGCACGGCGAAGACGAAGCGGCGTCCGGATCCGGAGATGACAACACCTGCGTAGCCTTTGACGCGTTCGACGGTGCCGCTCTTGGCGCGGATGAGCGTGTCAGCCCGCGCGGAGCGGAGGCGGCGCAACGTGCTGCGCGATTCGCCGAGCACGGGCAGGGAGGCGAGGAAGTCGGCGCCGTGCGGTCCTGTGACGAAGGCGGCGGTGGCGCGGGCGAGCAGCTCCGGAGTGATCATGTTGGTGCGGGAGAGGCCGGATCCGTCGGTCTGTTGAAATCCGGCGAGCGGGAGCCGGCCCCCGGTGAAGTGCGCGCGGATCGCGAGCAGGCCGTCCTGGTTTCGGCCGCCGCCGAGCGTGCGGAGCAGGCATTCGCAATCGAGGTTAAGCGACCGGTGATTGATCGGGACGAGCAAGTCGCGCAGCGGGTCCGAGCGGTGCACGGCGACCGTCACGCCGGCGTCGCGGCCGGGCACGGGCGCGGGTGGGTTTGACCCGGCGAGGCGGCGGCTGGTGGTGGGCGCGCCGTGGACCGGGACGCTCCGTGTTTGCAGGTGCTGCGTGAACTGCAGGGCGCAAAACAACGCCGGATCAGGAAGCGCGACGCGGATGAATTCCCTGCCGGCATCGGCGGCCAAAGTGCCGCGCAATGTGTAGTGCGTGGAGCCCGGCGCCGCGAAGGCGTAGGCCTGATCGCCGGTGCCCGGTTCGCCGATGGTCACTTCATCGCGGATGCGCAAGCCATCGGGCCAGGGATCGGCGTAATACGATCCGGCGGGATCACCCGGGCTGCCCTGGAGGCGGAACCAGATGCGGAATTCACTGTCGTGAAACGCCAGCGGGGTCAGCGGCGGCGCGTAGTAATTGGCCATGTCGAGCCACGTCCACCCGCCGGGGATCTCCTGTGTTTCCCAGGCGCTTTCGTCGGCGATCACGCGGCCGCCCACTTCGAAAATGCCGTGCGCGCGCAGGCCGCCGAGCCACTCATCGAAGAGCGATTCCCAGCCGTCCCGGCCGAGCGACGGATCGCCGGCGCCATGGATGACGAGGTCGCCGGTTTCCGCGTGCCAGGTGAGCGCCGTTTCGAAGGCGAAATCCGGCCCGAGCGTCTCCAGGGCCACGCCAGTGGTGATCACCTTCAGCGTGGACGCCGGGATGAAGCTTTGCCGGGCCGACCGCTGAACCAGTGCCCGCCCGGGCGCGTCCAGCGAGGCAAGATAAAACCCGACGGTGCCGCTCGCCACAGTCGGCGCCTTGGCGAGCGACTCGACCGCCTGGCGGACGCGCGCGATGGCGGACGCGGACGCGGTTTCCTGGGCGCCCAGCGGCTGGCCGGACCCGATGGCAAGCGCGGCGCACAGGACCGGGATCCGCCCGATGCTCACAGGCTGCCGGCAGTGAACCGGAGGAGGACCGGCGCCGCGCCGCCTCCACCATTCTCGATGTTGATCAATTGCCCCATGGTGACGAACTGGTACCCGCGGCCCAGGAGCGTATCGACCACCGACGGCATGGCGGCAACCGTGGTGGGATGGATGTCGTGCGCGAGGAGGATGCCGCCGTTTGATGCCCCGCGGATGAGGGCGCCGGAAACATGAGCGCTGTTGCGGATTTTCCAGTCGAGCGGATCGACCGACCAGAGGATGGACGGCAGGCCGAATTCGCGGTGCGCCCATTCCCGCTGCCTCGCCGTGAACGCGCCGTAGGGAGGACGGAAAACCTGAGGACGCCCGCCGCCGAGGGCGTCGGCGATGGCCGCCGAGCAGCCGTTGAGTTCGCGGGCCACGGCCGCATCGCTCATCTTGCTCAGCGTGGGGTGGGTCATGCTGTGATTGGCGATCTCGTGGCCTTCGGCTCGCGTGCGTTCGACGATGCGCGGATGGGCGCGGACGTTGCGGCCGATGACAAAAAATGTCGCTTTCACGTTGCGCGCCCGCAGGATGTCGAGCAGCCGCGGCGTGTCTTCGGGATCCGGCCCGTCGTCAAACGTCAGCGCCACATACGGGCCGGCGACGCGGCAGGTCGAGTAAGACGGGCGCGTCGGGCCGGTGATGCGCATCGGCACAGCCGCCACGGATCCGGACGGGATCGGCGCCGGCGGCGCGGGTTGCGGCGGCTGCCGCGCAGGCGGTATGGACGCGGGGTCCACCGGTTCCGCGCGTTTCAGCAAAGAACACGAACTCAGGCCGGATGTCGCCAAAGTGGCAAGGCCCATCAATGTCGAGCGTCGGGTCGTCATGAAGCGAGACAGTTTATGCTGAAATCAGGAACGGGAAAGTGGGATATGGGGCGTATGGGCGTATGGGGGCCTATAGCCCACAAGGCCTGTAAACGCGAGCCTCCAGTCAGCCGAGGAGGGAGCGCAGCCAGTGGCGGCCGCGGGCGACGAGTTTGTCGATATCGACATCGGGCACCGAATCGGTGACGTGATGGAGCGCGGAATGCAGCTCTTTGCCTGCCTGGCGGCCGGCGCGGGCGGCGCCAGTACGCCACTTGTCGGCCTCGGAGCCGAGGTCGGAGGCGACGTCGGAGAGCCAGCGTCCGGCGCTTGGCTGGCTGGTGGCGGCCCGGCTGCCGAGCGCCCCGATGAGAGCGCCGACGCCGAGCGCGATGCCGACGCAAAGAAGCGGATTCTCCCGGATTTCGCGGGTCAGCCGGTAGCGGGCGGAATCCAGGCTCCGGCTCACAGTATCAGATTTCATGGTGGTGTATCGGTGGGTGATGGCGGGTGGGAAGCGGAGAACTCACGAAGTTTGAGCAGACCGCCGACGACCAGGGCGGGCTTGACGGCGAGCAGGCCGGCGCGGACGACGCCGCACGCCAGGTGACGCCCGGCGCGCGTGCCGATGAACACGCCGGCGGCGAATGCGGTGATGACTATCGGCAGCGGGTATTGTGGAAGCCGTTCGTCCTCGGCGCCGGACTCGTCCGCGCCTGGCTGCCCGGTATCGGGCTCCTCGGAGGCCGGGTCGGCGCGGCGGGCTCTTTTCCGGGCAGGCATGGCGGCGGTGTGTGTGGCGGCCGAGAATCAACGGCGGGCGAGCAGTCCGAGGACGAGCCCGGCGAGCGCCGCCAGCCCCACGGCTTTCAGCGGTTCGCGGCGGATGTGGTATTCGAGTTCCTCGCGATACGACCCGAAATGCGTCACGGCGTCATGCCGCAACGCCTCATACCCCTCGCGAGCCGCGGCCGCCGTGGTGTTGGCCGTGGCGCGCACGCCCTCGACCGCGTGGGCCGCGGCGTCGCGGACATCGCCGAGGTGCGCCTGGAGGTCCTGCTTGACGTGGTCGAGCACTTCCTTGGTTTGCCATGCGGGATGATCACTGGAGGGCGGATCCGGAGGCTGGTCAGGCGATGAGTGTTTCATAAGGGGACTCTACACCAGCGGAGGCAGATTCACAATGGAAGTCGGCAGGCAACGGAAATCAGCGCTGGTGGACATTTCGCTCTTTACAGGGCGGCGATGCGCGGGTTGCGTGGGAAGACGCCCGCATCTGTCACGCCGCGCCATTCCCCGATACACAATCCATTCCGCTGCCGCCTCGAACCATGAGAACACGCTCACTCCGCCTCGTCGCCGCCTCTCTCTTTGCCGCTCCGGTCGCCTTCGCCGCCACGACATCGATCAACTCAGGAAGCCTTGGAGCCGCCGGCGACGGCACCAACACCGACCTCGTCGAACTCGGCCTGGCCGGACCGCTGGCCGATCCGAACGATACCGCGGCCGGTTACGGCGGCGGCACCAACGACGGATCACGCACCACCGTGCCCTGGAATGCCGCCCTGAACCCGTCTTCCGCCAGCCCGTTCACCATCGAATTCTGGGCAAACCCCTCGTCCACCGACAACGACGACGCCCCGGTCTTCAACAGGGTCTCGGATTCGCCGCGATCGGGCTGGGTGTTCTTTCAGCGCGCCGAAAACCTCGGTTGGAACTTTGCCATGTACAACGGAAACGGCAACGAAGTCGGCATCAACATCACCGGAGGCACCTCCACGCTCAACGCCTGGTCCCATGTGGTCGTCGTGTGGGACGGCACGGAACCCACGCTGTATGTCAACGGAGTCGACACGGGCGCCGAGGTCACCGGCCCCGGCGGTTACAATGCGAGCACATCGGCCACCTTTACCGTGGGCGCGTACGACAACGGCGGCACTTCGTACAACGGATTGATCGATGAAACGGCATTTTATGCCACGGCGCTCAGCCCGGCTCAAGTCCTCAGCCACTTCAATGCCGCTGGCGATCCGACGCCCGGCGCCTATGCGGCGCTCATCCAGGCGGACGGCGCCATCCTCCACTTGCGCAACGCCCAGATCCCCGAACCCGCCACCGCGGGCCTCGCCCTGCTCGGCCTCGCCGGCCTGCTGCGCCGCCGCCG
>CAZYHO010000312.1:0-6151 GCA_964647495.1 uncultured Akkermansia sp.
TGGTACAAGGGCGGTCTCAAACCACCCCAATGAAAACACTGTTCCATCTCGCCGCCGCCTCCTGCCTGTTGTTCCAAGCGCCCGCCCGGGCGGAGTTCGTCGTTCTTTGGCAACTCGGACTCGATGACACCACCCAGGCCGATTTCAGCCAGGAAAGCGGAGCGAACAGCCCGCCCGGCATGGTGTCGTTCCCGGACGAGGTGCCGGAGGGATCCGAAAACGACCCGGGGTTCATTCTGCAGAGCAAGGACGATGACTATTATTTCGCCGGAATTTACCCGGATCCGATCGGCGAAGTGGAACAGGACGAACCATGGAAAGCCTTCGAGCGCGCGTTGGTGCAGGGAGACGGGAACAACCGCATCCATTTCATCCTGAGTGCCGGGCAGGCGGTTCCGACCAACCAGTTGCGGTTCACCATCGACACCTTCGGAATCGGCTCGGTCTCGGGTCCGAGCACGCATGACTTGCAGGTGCTGGTGAACGGCGTGGAAATTTACAGCCAGGCCGACATTGCCACCGCCACCCTCATCCAACGCACGGTGAGCGCCGGCGCGGTCGAGGCCGTCGAAGGAGAAAACATCCTGGAAATCGTGCGCACCGGAGGCACCAGCGCCTCGTGGATTCAGTTCGATTACCTGCGGGCCGAGGTGGACACCGATGTCTGCCCCAGCCCGGTGTGTGTCTTCAACACCTCCGCCACCACGGTGAATCCAGGAGAAGAAATCACCCTGAGTTGGGTGGCTTCGCCGGAAGCCTCGCTGGTGCTGAACCCCGGAGCGATCAATCTTGATCAGCACAGCACAAACGGCCTGGGGTCCCTCAAGCTCGTTCCTGAGGGCACCACGACTTATATTTTGAGCGCGACCAAGGATGCTGTCACCGAATCCCTCGAAGTCACAGTCACCGTGCCCGTCATCGTGAGTTTCCAAAGCAGCCGCGCCAGTCTGTCCGCGAACGAATCGGCAACCCTGTTCTGGCATGCCGATCCGGCTGCCACGCTGACGATCGACCAGGGAATCGGGACAGTCGATACCGAGACCGATGCGTCCGGCCGCGGGTATCTGCGCGTCACACCCGGCAACCAGAGCCGCAGTTATACCCTCACCGCCACCCTGGGCACCCTGACCGACACTGCCACGGTCGATCTGCCGTATGCGGAGGACTTCGCCGTGTTGTGGCAGTTGGGCACCGATAACGGCAATCAGGAGGAGTTTATCCAGGAAGTCGGCCCCATCGCGGCGCCCGGCAGCCCGCGGTTTCTCGACAGCGATTATTATTTTCCGGGATTTTACACCGAACTCCCCGACGATCCTGTCGTCTATGCGGCGGAGAATCCCGCGACCAATTTCGGACGCGCCGTCACCACCTACGTCACGTCATCCCGCATCCACTTTTATCTGACGGAGCCCGCTCCGCCGCCCGCCAGCCGCCTGCGGCTGTCGGTCGATCTGATCTGGGGCGGCTGGTGGAACACCGCCGCCCAGGAAGGCGGCACCGGTTTCGGTGTTCACGACATCGAACTGTATGTGAACGGCAACCTCGTCTGGTCGGAGTTCGAAATCACGGCTGATATGCTGGCCCAGACTGAATTCACGGCGGGTGAGGTGAACCTCGTCGAAGGTGAGAACGTGGTGGAAATCATGCGCACCGGCGGCGACTCCGGTGGCGATCCGGCCAATATTTCCTGGATTCAATTCGACTACCTGCTCGCTGAGATCGACACGCGCACGGCTGCCCCGCCCGTGGCCGCCCCGGTGGTCACCGCCGTCAGCCGGGAGGCCGGCACCGGAGCCATCACGCTCACCTGGACTTCGCAGACCGGGCAGACGTTCAGAGTTGAAACCTCCACTGATCTGGGCACCTGGCCCGCTCCGCCGCTGGTCACCGGTCATCCCGCCACCGGAACCAGTACGAGCTATACCCACCAGCCGGCGGAAGGCGTGACCACATTGTTCTACCGCGTCATCCGCGAGTAGCCCGCTTTTGCATCGGCTTGAGCCGCGGATCTGTGGGTCAGCGGCGGCAACGGCAACAGCAGTTCGGGTCGACAAGCACGTCGCCCGCACGATCTCGTTTTGGGACGACGGGCAGAACCCGGTTGCCTCGTGGCAGCTTCTGCTCAAGGTGTCGCTCGTGGACCGCCTCAACCCCAGCTCCGAGGGCGCCTGCTCCCTGCCATTGCCGACAAGGCCATCCTGACTGTGCAACAGGGCGACGGCGCGTTCACGGACGCGCTGGTCCACATCGCGCCCCTCACCCGGCTTGCCGGATGCTTCAGTGAATTTGACAAACCGATGATCGCCGACTTCTTTCCGACAACTCGCACCCGCACGCGCTTAAGCAGGGTGTGTGCGTTTCTTGTGCTCGCAACCGCTCCCCTTGCGGTTATCGCCACAGCAGAGGTTCGTCTGAACGAGATCATGGCCAGAACCAGTCAGCGCCTGCTGGCGGAAGATTCCAAGGGACGCCTCAGACCAGGCTCGGGACCTGACTGGATCGATCCCGGTTCGGCGCTGCCCGGTTGGAAAACCGGCTCGGCTCCCTTGGGGTACGGCGGCGCGACACCGCTCGGAACTGATCTGTCCGCAGCAATGAAGGACAAAGCCTACTCCTTGTATGTTCGCAAAAAATTCGCCATCACTCCCGCTCAACTTGAGGCTCCAGGGCAATTGCGCCTGCAAGTGAATTTCGATGACGGGTTTGTCGCATACCTCAATGGCCGCGAAATCGCCCGTGCCAATGCCGGCCCCGCCGGACATTATTTGTATCACGATCAGCCTGCGTACAATTTCGCCCATGCGACCCATGACGAAACTTTCGTTCCAGCCGATCAACCGGGGACAGCCAGCGTGCAGCCTATGGTAATTCAACTCGGCGATTCCGCGGCACGCTTGCTTCCGGGCGACAACATACTCGCGATTCAATTGCACAATCGCGAACCGGGCACAAGCGCCTTGATCGATGCCGCCCTCGATATCGCTGGAGACGCTCCTCATACGTTGCTTCCTTTCGCCGCGTCCGGCTGGGAGTACTTTGTGGGACTCGTGGAACCTGCCGGAGGAGTGTTCGATCCCTCCGATCTCGATGCACCGGATTCCGAACCCGAATTCAGCGACTGGATAGAGCTTGCGAATATGGGGACCTCGGATGTCGATCTGACGGGATGGTCGCTGACGGACAAACGCAACAATCTCAGGATGTGGACCTTCCCGTCCGGGACATCGATTCCCGCCGACGGCACCTTGATCGTGCTCGCCGATGGCAGGGAATCCGCCCCAGGAGCCGCAGCGCTTCACTGCTCGTTCAGCCTGAGCGGGGAAGGTGAGTATCTGGCGCTTGTCGACGATGCGGCGATCGTTCGCGACGCACTCGATCCTGGATACCCTCCCCAGGATCTCTTCCACAGCTACGGCCGCAATGAGGCGGGGATCTGGGGTTATTACAGAGAGGCATCGCCAGGCGCTCCGAACACCGGTGTCTGGCTTCCCGATCGTGTCGCCGCTCCACGCTTTTCCCTTCCCGGCGGTTTCCACAGCGGCGCCTTCGCACTGACCCTCTCCAGCGATACTCCCGATGCCGTGATTCGTTATACCACGAACGGTACCGTACCGACTCCGCAAAGCGGAATTCCGTACGCCGGCCCCATAACGGTCGCTCCCCTCGGCGACAAGCGCGGAACGGTGATTACCGCCAGGGCATTCAAGGACGGCCTCCTTGCGTCCGCAGCGGAAACATCCACCTATCTTGTCGATCAGGCCGCGCACCTCCGCGCCGGACCGGCGGTTGTCCTCTCCGGCGATCCCGGTTATGCATTTTACAAACCGCTCGGGATCTTTTCCATCCAGGGAGGCGCGTACGCTTCCCAATTATGGGTGGCCACGACCGCGAGCGATTACAATATTCCCGCAGGGGCCAACAGATGGGAATGGTCCACAAGCCCTGTGCGCCCATACGAGCGGCCCGTTCAGATCGAGTTCCTGCTCCCGGATGGAAGCCCCGGGTTCAAAGAAGGCGCGGGAGTCCGGATTGCGTCGAGCCGGTTCAGCAGACCCCGTTTGGTCTTCAGCTATATTATGACGTCGCCGCTGCATGCGTTGCCCCAGGAAAAGGCATCCTTGAATCTCTTTTTTCGCAACGACTACGGAACCGATGAGCTGCAATATCCATTGATTCCGGGCCTCGACGCGGACCGCTTCAAGGAGATCCGCCTCAGAGCCGGGAAAAATGACATGCACTATCCTTTTATCCGCGACGAGCTTACCAGACGTCTTTACTCGGATCTTGGCCACGTCAGCAGCGTCGGATCGTTCGTCTCGTTGTATTTAAACGGAGTGTACAAAGGATATTATAATATGACACAGCGTATACGCGAGCCGTTCCTTCAGACGCATCATAAAAGCGGCATGGAGTGGGACGTTCGTTACAACGGTTCGGTGGTGAACGGGGATTCCGATCACTTCGACACCGTCTTGTGGCAGCGCTTGCAGAGTGACCTGTCCGAAGAAGGCAATTATGCCGCATTGACCTCCATCCTCGATCTGGTCAATGCCGCCGATTATTACCTCCTGAACATCTTTGCAGCCACCTGGGATTGGCCGAATAACAATCACGCACTGGCCAGAGAACGCTCCGCGTTCGGAAAATGGCGGTACTATATCTGGGATGCCGAAGGGGCGTTCGGCTATTTTGATGTCAAACAGCCGTCCTATAATGTCTTTACCGATAACGACGCACCGCCGGAAAGCAATATCGGGCTGCTTACGGGCCGTTTCCAGTTGTGCAGGATTTTCGCTCATCTCGCGACATCCGAAGAGTGGCGTCTACTGTTCGCCGACCGGATTCAGAAACACTTCTTCAACGATGGTGCATTGAGCGATGCGCGCCTCATTCAGCGCATGCTCGATTGCAAGAACGAGGCGGAAGCGATCATGGGAGTGACTTACGACAGCGATTGGTTCGGTTCCTGGTTGAATCCGGCCGCGGGCCGGAAGCGATTTCTCTTTCCTCAAGGATCGCCGGGGGAACCCGAATATGAGAGCGGGCACTTTCGCGATCCGGATCAGAATGGGGAATTGTCAGATTCGCTATGGCCGCTCGATCCGGCGCCGGCGTTCGCTCCGTCTCCCGGCGAATGGCCGATCGGCACCCGGGTGACGCTGGGAAATGACGGTTCGCCCGATTCCGTGATATATTATACCCTGGATGGCACCGACCCGCGGCTTTTCGGTGGCGCCGTCTCGGGCAAGGCGTCGGTTTACGGAGGTCCCTTCGAATTGCCTGTCGCCACGAGCACGCTGAAAGCACGCGTTAAAAACCTGACTTCCGGGGCATGGAGTCCGGCAAGCGAGGCGATTTACAGAGTCGGGACCGTTCCGGCGAGCGCCGATAATATAGTCGTTTCGCAGTTCATGTATCATCCCCCCGATCCCACTCCCGCGGAAGCGGCAGCGGGCTTTACGGATCCGGAGGATTTCGAGTTTCTTGAACTCCTCAATATTGCGGAGACACCCGTGAATCTTTCCGAGCTGCGCTTCGCCTCGGGAACAAGATTTGACTTCGGCGCCGCGAACGTCAGAATCCTCGATCCGGGACAAAAACTTCTCATTGGGTCGAACGAAACGGCGCTTTTGCAGCGGTATGGAATCGGAATCACCCCGTTTTATGCCGGCACTTACTCCGGTAATTTGAGCAACAGCGGTGAGGTTTTGCTGCTGGAAACGAGTCAGGGAGATGTGATCAAGCATTTCGCTTACGATGACGGCGCTCCATGGCCATCGGAGTCCGACGGAGGCGGGATGTCATTGGTGTTGTCGGATCCTTCGACGAATCCCGACCACGGATCGCCGACCCACTGGGTTCCCTCCGCATTGCCGGGCGGCTCCCCTGTCGGTGCAGGCAAGTATCTCGATTACGCTGTATGGGCGGCGTGGACGTTCAGCGCTCAGGAACGAGCCGATCCTCTCGTATCGGGACAATTCGCCGATGCGGATGGGGACGGCTGGTCGAACATGGCCGAATTCGTTCTCGCGAGTCGCGCAAAGGATCAGATTTCGAAGCCGGACACGACATGGGTTCGGGTCGATCCGGCAGGCGATGTTCCTTATCTCGATCTGACCTTCACCAAGGCCTCCACAATACGGAGCATGCT
>CAZYHO010000313.1:0-3840 GCA_964647495.1 uncultured Akkermansia sp.
CTCCCGGTAGCCCGCCGGTCTCCGGCGGGCGAGGGGGCGCACAGTCAGAGGTCAGTGGATCAGTAATCAGTGTGTCAGTAATTCTACTTTGTCGTATTCCGGTGTGCGGAGCGGCGAGGCAGACAACCCGCCTTCCCGTTACCAACGGCCTCATTGTGACGAGTCAAACCCGTTCCCTCGAGTGACGTGTCAACAAAGTGGAGAAACACGGACCGTCATGTGGAATCATCCTCCACACCACAGGGCCAACGGCCCGGCACTATAACAGCCTGGGGCATCGCCCCAGGATTGGCCATCACACATGATAAAGGGCTGAAAGCCCGCCCTATCATTCAATCACCGATGGAGAGGATGACACTGGCGATCGTATGCATCACGAATATTGAAGTGGAAAGGGCGCGATCGCGGACAGGCCGGGCTTTCAGCCCTCATGGATCGAGGGGCTCCAATTCCTGGGGCGATGCCCCAGGCTGAAATAAACCCGGGCCGTTGGCCCTGTGGCAGGATTGGAGACAGACCCCTTGTGCGATCCCCGGACAAGGGCTGTGTGCGACGATGTTCTCCACACGGCTTCGCGGTATGGCCTGAGGTTCCGACTTGCCGCCGATACCAACGGGCTTCTACGGAAAACCGTTGGGTTGGAGTCCGACCTTTAGTTCTATATATCAACAAAGCAGAAGTAATCAGTGGGTCGGTAATCAGTGGGTCAGTAATCAGTAGTCGGCGGTCAGTGGACAGTAGGCAGTGGATGTACTGGGGGGAATCAGTGACCAATGACCAATGACGAATGACCAAATGCCCTCTCACACATCCGAGAATCGGACGGCGGTGAAGGCTTGGGCGAGGTGGTCGAGGACGAGGGTGGCGCGCAGGGATTCTGTGGAGGCGGCCTCGGTGGCGATGGCGATTTCGGCGGCGCGTCCGAGCAACCAGGACGCGAGGCCGGCGGCCTCGTGAGCGGTGAGGCGCTGCGCCAGGAGGGCGGCGCAGAGACCAGTGAGGACATCGCCCATGCCACCGCTCGCCATGCCGGGATGTCCGGTGGTGTTATGGGCGAGCGGGAGGCCGGGCGTGGCGATCACCGTGCGCGCGCCTTTCAGAAGGATGGTCGTCCCGAGGGCGGCGGCCAGCCCGCGCGCCTGGCGGGAGCGTGAGGCATCGGCGAGCGGTTTTTCCCAGGCGGCGAGGAGCCGGCGCATTTCGCCCGGGTGCGGTGTGAGGAGGCGGTCGCGGCGGGCGAGGGCGCGGTGCGCGAGCCCGGCCTGCGGGCCGCCGGCCGCGCCGAGGGCGGCCATGGCGTTCAGGGCGTCGGCGTCGACGACCGCCGGCCGCGGATCGTGGGCGAGCCAGTCGGCAAGGGAGTCGTCGTTGGCCCGGCCGAGGCCCGGCCCGACCGCGAGCACATCGGCCTGGAGCGAGGAGAGTTCCGTCCATCCGCGGTACCCGCGCACCATGACTTCCGGAATGGCGCTGGCGGCGGCCACATCTTGCACGCTGGCTGGAACAGCCAGAGTGACCAGGCCGGCGCCGCCGTGGACCGCGGCGGCGGCGCACAGGCGGCCGGCGCCAAGCATCCCGCGCGAGCCAGCGACCACGAGCACGCGGCCGGCCATCCCCTTGTGGAAATCGAACGGGCGCGGCCGAGGCAGCCACCGGCGCAGCAGGCGCGGCGTGAGCACTTCGTCCCCGGAGGCATCTATGGCGGCGGGCGGCGTCAATTCCGGCACCGGCACGACCGAGAGGCGACCGACGCAATTCAAGGCGCTCTCCGCGAGCAGACCACATTTGACCGCGCCGACCGTGACAGTGACGTCGGCGCGGACTGCGTCGGGATCGGCGGCGCCGGAGTCGAGGTCCACGCCGGTCGGGCCGTCTATGGCGACCACCAGGGCGCCTCGCGTTTCGCGGAGCGCGTTCAACCGGCGGCACGCGTCGAGAATCGGCGGGCGGAGCGGCGGGCTGGACCCGAGTCCGAGCAGCGCATCCACGACGACGAGGCGCCCGGATTCCGGGATGCCGGGAAGGAGGCGATCGGCGACCAACCGCCATTTCCCGACGGTGAGCGGGCGCCAATCCTCGCGCGGGAAACATTCGATGGCGGCCACCGGCCAGCCGGCGGTGATCCAGTGGCGCGCCGCCACCCAGGCATCGCCGGCGTTGTGGCCTTTGCCGGCTACGATCACCACGGCGTCCGGGCGGGGCGCGAGCGCGAGCACCGCTCTCGCGATGCCGCCGCCGGCTTCCTCCATCAGCGCGTCCTCGGTCGCCCCGCTTCGCAAGGCGGCCGCTTCCAGGGCGCGCATTTGATCGGAAGTGACCGGCATGGACAGACGCGCGCCACTTCAGCGCCGGTACTTGAGCACGCCGACTCCGATGCTCTGCGCGATCGCCTCACGGTAGCGCGGGTCGCGCAGGCGCTGCTGGTCTTCGCTGTTCGACGCGAAGCCGGTCTCGACGAGGATGGCCGGCTTCTTCGACAGGCGCAGCACCTTGAAGCGCGCGAATTTCACCCCGCGGTTTCCGCCGTGGTTGGTGTTGCGCAATATTTCCCGCTGCACGAGCGACGCCAGCTTCTGGCCCTCGCTGTTGTGATAAAATGTCTCGATGCCGGAAGCGGCGCGGCGGCGCGCGTCATTCACATGCACGCTGACGAAAACACACCGCCCGGACCTGTTCCCGATGTCCGCCCGCGTGCCGAGCGGAATGAACCGGTCGGTCGAGCGCGTCATCACGGTGCGCACGCCGTTCTTGCGCAGGAATCGCTCCAGCCGCCGCGAGATGTCGAGCGCAATGTGCTTCTCGAAGAACGCTCCGCGATTCGCGCCAAAATCGTGCGCGCCGTGCCCGGCATCGATGACCACCGTGTTGAACGAAGCCGCGGCGGCCGTCGTCGCGCCCGCCCCCCAGAACACGAGGGCGGCCATCAACACGAGAAAAGCACGGCAGGGCATGTTGAAAACCGGCGGCATGATGGATGGTCGGCGCGCCCGCACTCAGGCGGCCGGATGTGCGCGGGTCAAGCGGTAGAATCAGGGCGCCGGCCGCTTTCGCAGCACGGCCACATGGCGATCCACCGATTTCCCTGGTGTGGAAAGCGGCCGGCTGTCCGGATTGCGCTCGCTCGCCACGACCTCCACGCCCAGTGACTCGAAGGCCTCAAGCGCCAGAGCGTGCTCACGGTCGAAATAGCTGGTGATGACGACCAGGCCGTCGTCGCGCAGCTTGTGCAGCGCCTGATCGAAGATGCGGTGCCACAGCGCGCGGCCGTGATAGAGGTTCTGATGCCGGAAAACGAGCACATCGAAGTCATCCGGCAGCTCCCGGTGCGCGCTCAGCCGTGAAGCGTCCCCGCGGAAAAACTCGAACGTCCGGCCTGGCGCCGGGCGGAAACGTTCCCGCGCCTCGTCCAACTCCCGCTCCCGCACATCGGTGCCGACCAGTCGCGTGGCCGCCGGGCCTCCCGCCCCCGGACCACGCAGCGACCGGAAAAAATCGCTCAGCGTCTCCGCCTCGACGCAGGCGCCGCAGGCGACATCCAGGATCGCCAGTTCCGAATCCCGGGCCAGACGCGAAGCGCCCGACGCCACCGCGCGGCCCACCGTGCGCTGGAGCATCCGCCGCAGACGCGCCTGGTCCCCGCTCAACACATGATGATCGATATCATGGCTCATGACTGAAATCCGTACCATGCCAGCCCTGCCGCTCCTTCACAAGCGGCTTCCGCTCAACTGGACAGGGTGGACAGGGTGGGGACAGACACCTCGTGCGACTCAAAAGGACATGAAGGACGTGAGGGACGTGAGGACCAAAAAGCCATGAAGGTGTGGCCCGGGGGCCGGG
>CAZYHO010000313.1:3940-6144 GCA_964647495.1 uncultured Akkermansia sp.
GGACGTGAGGGACGTGAGGACCAAAAAGCCATGAAGGTGTGGCCCGGGGGCCGGGAGCGGATGGCAAAACATGACAGGCCGATTGGCTGGAGCGACTTTCCGGCGAGGCCTGCGCTCAGCGATGGAGGAATGCGAGGATGTTTTCGACGGCGACGCTCATTGCGCGGTCGATGCTTTCGCGGGTGTAGCCTCCGAGGTGCGGGGTGGCGATGACACGCGGGTGGGAGGCGAGTCGGCGGTCGGTGGGCGGCTCGGTGTCGAAGACATCGATGGCGAGGCCGGCGAGACGGCCGTCGTCGAGGGCGGCGAGCGCGGCGTCGGCGTCGATCAACTCGTGGCGCGCGGTATTGACGAGGAAAGCATCCGGTTTGAGGCGGGCGAGAGCGGCGGCGTCGATGAGCGGGCGTCCGCCGGCGGCCGGCGGGCAATGCAGGCTGATGAAGTCGGCAGCGCTCAGGACATCATCGACCGAAGCGAGGCGAAAGGCGGGGTCGTAAGGCAGGTCGCCGCCCGGTCGCGGGTCATGGGCGAGCACGCGCATGCCGAATGCGAGGGCGAGGCGCGCGACGAGCGCGCCGACGCGGCCGCAGCCGACGAGGCCGAGCGTCCGGCCGTCCAGTTCCAGGCCGGCGGGCGGGCGCGACCAACCGCCGAGTTTCAGGCCGGCGTCGGCGGCGGGCAGGCCGCGAGCGAGGGCGAGGATGAGGGCGAGCGTGAGTTCGGCGACGCCGCGGGCGTTGGCGCCCTCGGCGCGGAGGACGGCGATGCCGCGGCGTTCGGCGGCGGCGAGGTCGATGGCGTCAATTCCGGTGCCGTTGCGGCTGATGACGCGGAGGTCCGGGGCGGCGTCGAGCGCGCGGGCGCTCACGCGTTCCACACCGGCGATGTACCCGGCGCAGCCCGGGAGCAGCGTGCGGAGTTCCTCTTCGTCAGGCAGCGCGCCGGGGCGGCACATCACGATGCGCCAGCCGGCGTCCCGGAGACGGGCGAGGGCGGGATGGCCGTCGCGGGTGACCGAGCGCGGAGTGACGAGGATGGAGCCGGGCATGTGATTCGACGATGGAATGGATGCGTGCGGGGCAGGGCAGGGGAGATACCTCAGCGGGTTTGGGCGGCGATTTCAGAGAGCCGGTCGAAGAGCGGGCCGCGCGACGGGATGGCGGCATCGAAGACATCGGCGATGACCTGGGTCCAGCCGTGGAGGAAATAGATCCAGCCGTCTTCGATGTGGAGGTGGCGGGCCGCCTGGCGCGCGCGGGCCTGATCGAGGAAAACGAGGTTGCCGCGGTAGTTGAAGTCCCAGACGAAGCCACGGTCCGGGAAATCGGCGGCATCGGTGAGTGGCGAGCCGGGGGCGTCTTTTCCGAGGCCCGTGGCATTGACGACGAGGGATCCGGGCGGCAGGGCGGCGGCCAGGGCATCGGCGTGGGCGGGCGAAGGAACGAGATGGCATGACAGTGGGCTGGCGCCTTGCCAGGTGGCGTGCAGGGAGCGGAGGTGGTCGAGGCGCGGCTGGCTGCGGTTGGCGACGTGGATGCGGGCGGGGCGGTTGCCGGCATGATCGGGGCGGGAGAGGTGCCAGGCCAGGGCCAGGGCCGAGCCGCCGGCGCCGAGGATGAGGCATTCGGCCGCGGTGTCGCGCCAGTGGCCCGGCGGAAGAAAGGCATCGAGCGAAAGGCCGACCGACCATGGATCGACGGCGCGCGCGTGGAGGCGGCCGTCGCGTTTGTAGATGCTGCTGATTTCGCCCATGGCGCCGGAGAGCGGATCGATCGCGTCGAATTGGTCGCGGCAGGCGGCGCAGAGGTCGATTTTGTGAGTGGTGACCAGGGCGCCGCGGACGAGCGGGTCGTGTTTGATCCAGTCGACAGCGGCACGGTAGTGGGCGGGCTGGTCGTGGAGCGGGAAATCGAGGCCGCGCAGTGCGCAGTCACCGAGGCCGAGGAGTTCGGCCCAGCGCGGGAAGATGCGGTTGATGGAGGATTGGGCGGTGGTGACGCCGATGAAGACAAGGGTGGGTGTGGTGGACGGGCTGAAGTTCATGAGGCGGATGAATGGCGGCGGTCAGGCGGCGGCCCAGTCGTGCCTCGACCCGCAGGTCGTTCGGACCAAAAAGGCGCGCGGCAATCATGCTCGCCGTGCCTTACACCACGTCCGCCCGCCCACCAATGACCGATGCGGCAGGAATCTTATACTTCGGCGCG
>CAZYHO010000314.1:0-6116 GCA_964647495.1 uncultured Akkermansia sp.
GTGGACAACGGGGAGGAATATGAGCCGTACCGGGGATTGCCGCCGCTGGCGGGGCTGGTGGGGCGGATGAGTGAAGCGATCGGGAATGCGGGTCTTGGCGTGGAGGAGGTGGTGGGGCGGCTGAAGCGGTTTCACTACGCGCTGAAGCGGATGCACGGGTTGTTTGTGAGGTGGATTCCGTCTGAGCCGGTGTACGAGCTGAAGATGGCATTCAGTCTGCACGCGCACCTGTGCGCGGAGCATGCCGGGGCGATCCGGAAGCGGGTGGCCGAAATGCGGGAGCCGCCGCTCGGGCTGGACAAGGTGCCGCATCCGGAGCTGGAGCGGTTTTTCGACGAGATCGAAGCGGCGCCGGCGATTGAGGCGCGCCTGGCCGCGATTTATGAAATAGCGATTCCCGCGCTGATCGCCGGGTTCGAGCGGCATCGGGCGGAATCTCATCCGCTGGCCGATCACCCGAGCCGTCGGATCGGCCGGTTTGCGCTGCTGGAGCTGCGGGAGATGGCGGATTACGGCACTCAGGCGGTGGCGGCGCTTGTCGGGGAAACGGCGCGGGACCCGCTGCGCGACTGGCTGGCGTGGCTGGCCGGGCTGCTTGGCGAGGCGGGCGGGATGGACGGGGCCGACGATCCGGTGGCGGCCGGGACGCGGGCTGCGACCGGCTGGTCCGGCCGGTCAACGCCGATGGATGTGGTGGTGCGGCGCGACGAGCGATTTCCGGACCCATATAATATGGGGGTGAATGCGGAGGCGTACCTGCACGACCCGCGATTCGACGCCGCCTCGAAAGTGATCATGATGTTTTACAAGCGGCTGCGTGAGATCGATGTCCCTGAGGTGATGGCGGGGATCATCGGCCAGACGACCGGCAAACCGTGGGCCTACACGCAGGACATGACCCGGCAGCTTTGGGACGAAGCGCGCCACGCGATGATGGGAGAGGTCGGCTTCGTCAGTCTGGGGATCGACTGGCGGGAGGTGCCGATCAATTTCACATGGTCGCTGACGCTGAACACGCAACTCACGCCGCTCGAGCGCCACGCGGTGTTGTACTTTATCGAGCAGGGGCTGATGCCAAAAAGCGGGAAGCGCCACGAATGGGAGGTAGCTGTGGCGAGCGAGCATCCACTGGCGGCGGTGTTCCAGGATTTCGACTGGGCGGATGAAGTGCTCCACGCGCACATCGGCCGCATGTGGTACGTGAGCGAGATGCCCGGCGCGCGCGAAGCGATCGACTACGGCGACGCATGCTGGTCAAAAGTCATGCTCAACTGGTCCGCGTGGAAACGCGACGGCCTGACGCAGCACCGGAACTGGTGGCCGCATGTGTACCGCACCGCCTGCGAACGCGCGGGCCTGCCGGTGCGCGCCGGGCAAGCAGCCTACGCCACAAGCTACGAGTCCACGCGTGCCGACCTCAAGGCGCTGGCGGTCGAATAAAAAATCCCGGCTTATTCCCAGGCGCACAAGGCGTCGATGGCGTCGCGGGTGCCGTCGCGCAGCCAGCCGTCGAGCTGCGCCTGTTCCTTGAGCTGAGTGCCGCGCGTGCGGGGCACGGAGGCATAGGCGCACGGGATTTCCGGCAAGGCGGACATGTCACCCCAAAGGCGCTCGAACTGGGCGACCGGGAAGACATCCTCCTGGCCGTGACCCCAGCGTTTTTTGACTTCCTTGAGTGTGACATATGTCGGCAGGCGGCGGGAAAAATCGCGCACGGCGGTGGCGACGCGCGATGCATCGGCAAGGGCTTGGCGATCAAGGCCGAAGGCCGCGAGCAGCGGATCGATTTCGATCCAGCAGGTGAGAGTATTGTAGTGGCTGAGGAGGAATTCGTCCTCCTCGCGCGGCAAGGCGAGGCCTTCGATGAGGCGGAGCTGGTCGTTGACGCGGGCGAGGCCGCCGCCGCGGTCGTCGAGCCTGCGCGTGATGACTTCGAAGCTCAAGGTGGCGGCGGTGGACCGGTGCCAGCCCAACAAGGCGGCATCCGGACCCGCGCCGAGTGTGTCGATGTTATGAAGCAGGAGTGTGCGAAGGGCCGGGCGCTGGCGCAGCAGGGCGGCGATGGTGCCGTTGAGCAGGAGGTTGGGGATTTCGTACCAATGCCCGACCGGGTGGAGGCATTGCAGCGGCTGGTTATCGCGGTAATCGGTTCCCTCGCCGGCGTCGCGTGCCCAGGAGAGCAGAGCGGCGCGCAGGCTGGTCCGCACTTTTTCCTGGCGTTCGTCGAGCCGCTGCTGGGCGCTTTCTTCCCAGAGGAAACGCAGGTCGCGCTGCATCGGGACGAGACGCAGCCCGATGCTGCGGCCGCGCGAGAGGCGGACGACATCGCGCAGGCCATGGTAGTCATCGGCCTCCAGGCGCGCCCGGATCGGGCCGTGTGTCAGATAACTCGTAGTGATGACGTGGAATGGCGCGGTGCCATGGATTCTGGCGGCGCGGCGTGTTTTGGCGAGATGGACTTCGAGGAACGTGCGGTGGCGGCCGTGGAATTTGCAGAACGGATGGAGCGCCTTGACCACGCCCGCTCCGCCCGTCCACCGGCTGGCGGCGCCCGCGGCGAGCGTGACCACCGCCAGTTCGCCCGCACGCAGCGCAGCCTCGCCGGCCTCGCGATGGGCACCGGTCAGGCCGCTTTCGGCGCAAAGCACATCGCCTTGGCGGACATCGGCGATCCGCGTGCTGGCCGGGAGCCGGTTGCGGGCCAGGCCGATGTGTCCCGCCTGGAGATCGAGCCGGATGCGTTCGTGCGCCATCTGGTCAAATCCATTTTCCGCGAGCAGGGCGTCGAGTTCGTCCTTGCGCGCGGCGGACGACGAGCGGCCGGCGGGCAGGAGCGAATCGACCAGACCCGTGAGTGTGGCTTGATAAGCCGGGCTTGTGCGCGCGTGGTGGCGGAAGACTTCGAGTTCGCGGTGGCGGGAAGCGGTGAGCGAGCGCGGGTCGGCGCGCAGCAATGACGGCAGAGCCATGCCGTAGTAGGCCGGCGGCATGAGGGCATCCACGCCGGTTTCGAAGGAGGCGGTCGTGCCGTGTTCGTTGATGGCGAAATCGTAGACCACCGGGTCCATGGCAAAGGGCAGGCTGTGCTCGAGCTTCTGTTTGTGGTCGAGCAGGATGCCGGCGAGGCGGCGCGAAGCCTCCGTTTTGCGCTCCGGCGCAAACATGAATCCCATGCCCCCGCCGGACATGCCGCCGAGCATCCAGAACCCCCAGAAGTCATCACCAAACTCCGCGCGCACCTGGTCGATGACACGCTCGGTGAAATGCGTTGTCGCCCACGGGATGATCGTCTGCAACGGGCCGAAGAAGTGGCGCGTCGTCAGCGCGCCCAGCTTTCGCACATCACCCGCCTTGAGCGCATCAAGGATCGGGTCGAAGAACGCGAGTGATTCGCGGCGCGCGACCCACTCAGGGCCGGAGCGGAGCAGGTATTTTTCGGTCACCATTTCGAGGATGGGGCCGACGTTCTGGGCCATGCCGCCATGGACGAGGACGAGCGAGCTTTCCAGCGCCTGGCGCTGGGCCTGGCCGACGAGATCATTGCCGATGAGCGTGTGGCGCGGGAGGAGCCG
Organism: uncultured Akkermansia sp.; assembly: GCA_964647495.1. Taxonomy (GTDB): domain Bacteria; phylum Verrucomicrobiota; class Verrucomicrobiia; order Verrucomicrobiales; family V1-33; genus CAJBME01. The sequence goes on from CAZYHO010000314.1 coordinate 3,573, forward strand.
GCCATGCGAGATGCCGTGTTCCGGATCGTCCGGCGTGGCGGAGGCGCCTTCGATGACTTTGATGCCCGGCCAGACGCCGCCGCTGTCCTGCCAGCCGCCGCCGGAGCCGCCGAGCCACTCGCCGAGGATGGCGCGGGCGGCGACGATGCGGCGCGATTCGTCATCGAGCGGGCCGGACAGCGCGCGTGTCTGGCCGGTGGCCCTCATGCAGGCGGCGATGAGCGAACCGAGGAGGTTGGTGGAGACGGCGAGCCGGCTGCCCTTGGGGATGCCGTTGACGCTGCTGACGAGTTCGAGGCCGAGGCCCGGCCCGAGCATTGTTTCGAGGACATGATCGAGCCGCTGGCCGGAGCCTTCGAGCCCCATCGGGACGAGACCGGAGGCGATGACGGCGGCTTTGAGCAGGCCGAGATAGTCCTTGGCGAAATCGAACACTTCATCGAGATCCGCCAGCTCCGCGCTCGCTCCAAGGTCGACGCTGGCCAGCCGGAGGACCGGCCGGTCGATGACGCGGAGGAATGCCTCGACCGGCGGGCGCGGCACCGGATCGCGGCCCTGCACGGCGAGATCGACCGAGATATTGAGGACGCGGGCGCCCTCGGGAAAATCCATACCGAGGAAGAAGATGTCGCTCCATGAGCTGTGCGTCAGGTCCATGCGGACGGCGGTGCGTTCGTGGAGGATCGGGAAGGCGCCGTCGTCGGGGCGGATGAGTTCGGGACGCACGCGCAGCGGGACTTCGTCGGACGACCCGCAGCGGAACATCCACTGGTTGCCGCGGACCTGGCGCACCGAAGCGCGGACTTGATCGGCCAGGAACTGCAAGCCCAGCCTGTGGTAAGCATGGGCGAGGGCCGAGCAAAGGGCATCGCTGAGTCCCCCGGCACGCGCTGTTTCGAGGAGCACTTCGAGGGCTTCGCCGAAACGGCGTTCGAGCATGTGGTGATGCGCGGCGGCGGGAATGAGGCCGGCGGATTCCGGGCTGGCAGCGAGGAGCAGCGGCGGCAGATGAAACCGGTGCAGTGCGTAGAGGAAAAAGCACGCGCGGACGCGCTCGTAGAGGCTGGTGGCATTCCGGCGGAAAGCGTCGAGCGCGGCCGCCTCGGTTTCCAGCGCGCCGAGCGGCTTGCCGGCCACCGCGCTTTCCAGCGACATGTGGCGGATGAGCGGATCGGTCGATGTGATAAGGTCGGTCAGCGGCATGAAGATCGAAGGCGCGGGCGGGCTTGACTTGACTTGACTTGACTTGACTTGATGAGGGCGGGAGCGGAGGCCGGGCGCGGGCCTACCGGCATTGCGCGAGCAATTCGACCAGCCCGGCGAGCAGGTCGTCGCGGTAATCGCCGTCCAGCGCGACGGCGAGTTGGGCCATGAGCACGCCGTGACGGTGATCGAGGTCGTAGCGGCGGCCGGACAGGGCGGCGGCGAGGTAGCGTGTCCGGTCGGCCGCGTCGTGGAGCGAGGAGGAAAGGTCGAGTGTTTTGCCTGGTGGCAGGGCGGCTTTTCGTTTGGCGAGCAATTCGAGCACGAGCGGAGTGAGCACATGCATGCCGAGGAAGCAGAGGTAGTACCCGTGGCGCAGGCCCGGTGTCATGAGCGACTGTTCGGCTTCGGTCGGGCTGGGTTTTTCGATCACGCGCTGCACGTCGTACAGCCGGTGGCGCGCGTCGTGGAGAGTGCCACCGACGGCGCCGAAGCTGGCCAGCCGGCTCTCGTGGGTCGCCTGAACCGCGGACACCATGCCGCCGTGATCGGCGGCCACGGCCGTCAATTGCTGGGCGCACGTCTGGCCTTCGAGCGCGCTGACGTAGACGTGATCGCTGACCATGAGCAGGAACGGCTCGTCCTTGACGAATGGAGCGGCGCACAGGATGGCGTGGCCATAACCGCCGGGCTCGGGTTGCGCGATGAAAGTGACATCGGCTTTCGCGACATCGACGGCGTCGCGGTAAAGCGGTTCGTCACCGGGGCGGACGATGAGGGCGATGGACTCGATGCCGGTCGAGGTGATTTCGTCGAGGAGGAGGCCGAGCACTTTGCGTGTGCGTCCGGCGCGATCGACCATCGTCTGGAGGGGCAGGAACTGTTGTTTCCAATCTGCGGCGGTGATGACGGCCTGGCGCGGAATCATGGATCGGCGAACGAATGTTTGAGAATGCGATGTGGCGGCGGAAGCGCGAGGGCGGAGGCGGCAGGGGCTGCGGGAAAGTCGCCGAGGGCCTCAGTGACCGTCGCCGGGCGGCGGGAGGCGGCGCACACCCAGCGCGACATTGACGAGCGCGATGAACGAGGCGGCACACATCAGCGAGATAATCGTGGCGGAATAGGCCAGTTCGGGCTCCGGGCCGCGGGCGCGATTGACGAACTTCTTCGCGCTCGTGAAAAAGCCGGCGAGCGCGAGCAGGCACACGAGCAGGCCGATCCAGAGAGCGGTCCGTTTGCCGGCGCGGCCAAAATGTCCGCAGACAAGGGAGGCGACGCCGAAGACGGCGGCGATGATGCCGCCGGTTTTCGCCTTGGCGTAAAACCCGATGGCCCCGGTGT
>CAZYHO010000315.1:0-6100 GCA_964647495.1 uncultured Akkermansia sp.
GCCTGCACCTTGGCGGGCGAGCGGTTGATTTCATCGGCCAGCACCAGGTTCCCGAAGATCGGGCCATCCTGGAATTTGAACTGCCCTTTGCCGGCCTCTTCGAAATAAACCTCGGAGCCGGTCACGTCCGCGGGCAGCAGGTCCGGCGTGAACTGGATCCGGCTGAACCGGCTCTCCAGGTGCATCGCCATCGTCTTGATCGCCCGCGTTTTCGCCAAACCGGGCAACCCCTCCATCAGCACATTGCCGTTGGTGAGCAGCGCGATCAGCAGCCGCTCGATCACGGCGTCCTGGCCGATGATGGAGGCGGCGATGCGCTGCTTGAGATCGAGGATTTGGGGAAGGACGGTCATGGGGCCATGTTTTGGTTTGGTTCTTTTCCCGACTTGCCGGTCACTCCGGCCGCCGCCGTCCGTCAGGAGACTGACGGCCTGATAGAGCGGATTTGCTCCGCGTGCGGTCTTTCGGGAGCTTGGAACGCCCAAGGGCGGGTGTCATGTATTTGTCGGCGGACGGGAAGCTCCGCCCATGGCGGGCCATGGACGGAGAGCGGCCTCGCGTGCGATCTCAGTTTGTCTTGAGCGTTTCCAATTTCTTCAGGCGCTCAAAGGCGGCTTCCTTCTGCAACATGCCGTAGCCGATGCCGCTGGCGTTGAGAGAGGAGCCGGTTTGATAGGGGAATTGGTCGAAGTCCGAGAAGAACTCCTTGATCTTCCCCTGGATCGGAACCAGTAGCCACATCTGCTGGGCATACCAGGTCCAATAGCCGCCGCCATCTTCCTGGGCTTTCTCGTACGGATCCATGCGCAGGTTGGTGATGCCTGCCCATGAGGTCACGGAGCGGGTGGAAGTGGCGATGTTGCCACCCTCGCTGACGGCGAAGCTGACCTTCCAATCGTTCCAGCGGACGGCGTTGAGGTTGCCGCCCTGGTCGAAGTAATAGATCTGCTCGCGCGGACCCTTCTGCTCCTTGCCTTCGAAGTAGGGGAGGAAGTTGTAGCCGTCCAGGTGGACTTTGAACTCCTTGCCGTTGAGCGTGGCGCCCTTGGCGAGTTGTTCCTTGATGTCCGGCGCGCCGACGCCGGCAAGAAGCGTGGGGAACCAGTCGATGTTCGAGATGACGTCGTTGATGACAGTGCCGGGTTTCACCACGCCGGGCCAGCGGACCATCATGGGAATGCGGAAGCCGCCTTCCCAGGTGGTGCCTTTTTCGCCGTGGAACGGGGTCATCGCGCCATCCGGCCAGAGGGCGAGTTCGGCGCCGTTGTCGGTGGAGTAGATGACGATGGTGTTGTCGGAGATCTTGAGTTCGTCGAGGAGGTCCAGGAGCTGGCCGACGTGGCCGTCGTGCTCCACCATGCCGTCGGCGTGGATGCCCATGCCCGTTTTGCCCAACGACTCCTTCTTGAGGTGGGTGAAGACGTGCATACGGGTCGAGTTGAACCACATGAAGAACGGCTTGTCCGCCTTCGCCTGGCGCTGGATGAAGTCCTTGCCGGCGGCGAGGAACTCCTCATCGACGGTTTCCATCCGCTTGGTGTCCAGCGGACCGGTGTCCTCGATCTTGCCATCCGCCGTGGATTTGATCACCCCGCGCGGACCGTATTTCTTTTTGAACTCGGGATCCTTCGGATAGAAATAACCCTCGGGCTCCTCCTCGGCGTTGAGGTGATAGAGGTTGCCGAAGAATTCGTCGAAGCCGTGCTTGGTCGGCAGGTGCTGGTCCTGGTCGCCAAGGTGGTTCTTGCCGAACTGGCCGGTGGCGTAGCCCTGCTGTTTCATCGCGTCGGCGATGGTCGGCATCCATTCGGTGATGCCGTGGGGATCTCCCGGCATGCCGATGGTCAGCAAGCCGGTGCGGAACGGCTCCTGGCCGAGGATGAAACTGGCGCGGCCGGCGGTGCAGCTCTGCTGGCCGTAGGCGTCCGTGAACAGCGCGCCTTCCTTGGCGATGCGGTCGATGTTCGGCGTCTTGTAGCCCATCAGCCCCTGGGAGTAGGCGCTGATCTGCGGAATGCCGATGTCATCGCCCCAGATGACCAGGACATTGGGTTTCTTGCCCGCGGTTTGCGCGGAGACGGATGCCGCCATGGCGACAAGCGAGATCGCGGAGCACCGGGCGAGGCTCCGCATGTTGGGGAACCAGCGCGGCCTCGAAGGCGGCGGCGCCGGCAATGTCAGTGGGGTGGTTTTCATGGTTGTCTGGTATTGGAGCTGTGGTTATGTGGAAATCGAAGGGGGGCGTCCCGCGCCTGAAGAATGCGGTTCAAGGGGTGTCCGGATAGATCCGGGCCCAGTCCTTTTTCATATCGACGACGAGCCAGCCGCGCCGGGGCGCTTCGTCGAGGCCCTTGTCGAGCTTGCCGAAATGCGATTCGCGATCGTAAGCGAATTCGCGCTCCGCGTCGGTGTGGTGGACGATCAATCCGAAGCGCGGGCCCTCGGCGCCGGTGGTCCACTCGAGCATCTGGAAATCGCCATCCGAATTGCCGGCGGCAAAGACCGGACGACGGCCGATGTGGCTCTGGATGCCGACGGGTTTGCCTTCCTTGTCGTCGATGAGGTCGATCTCCGGAAGCTTTACCAGCACCGGTTTGCCGTCCTTCACCTCATACTTGAGTTTGCCGCTGCTGCCGATGACCTGCTCGGGCGGGATGCCATAGGTTTTCTCGGTCCAGGGCCGCATGAACTCGATGCCGCCGCCCGAAACGATGAAGGTTTTGTAACCATGATCCCGCAGGTATTCGAGCAGCTCGACCATCGGCTGGAATACCATCTGGTTGTACAGCTTGCCGGTCTTGGGATGCCTGGCGGTGGCGATCCAATCGGTGACAACTTTGGAGAATTCCGCGGTGGTCATGCCGCTGTGGGTGGCCGCGAGCAACGCCATCAGCCCTTTTTCCCCCGAGGCCATGACCGTCTTGACGTCGCCCTTGAGCAGGGACGCGAACGGCTCCTGCTCCTTCCACTCCGGATGTTCCGGTGCGAGCGCCTTCACGCGGTCGATGGCGAAGAACGCCTGGAAATACATCGGCTGCTCGGACCACAGGGTGCCGTCGTTGTCGAAGACCGCGATGCGCTCGGCGCGAGGGACGAAATCAGGAGAACCTTCCTTGGTGGTCTTCTCGACGAAGGAAATGATCGCCTGCTTCGCGGCGGTATCGTTCCACGATTCGAGTGGAGCGCCGACCGCGGCGGAGGCGGCGAGGAGAAGCGGAAGGATGAGGGTTTTCATGGTGTAATGGGCCCGAGACATTACGAGGTTACCACATCTACTCCCGTTTCTTCCGAATGGAAGGCGCCATCCTATCCGGAAACCGACAAAATGAGCTTCCATTGTCCGATCCCTGTCGATAGACTCGCGGCTACCGTTTCACGGCACGAAAATGAATCTTGTGGCATACCGTCAGTCGCTTCACCTGAGTGGATTCGATCCCGACCAATTGGCCACCCTTCTTTCGGAGGGCCAGCTTGAGCATTTGCTCCTCGGCCCCGCCCGATGCGAGGTGATGCATCAGCGCTGGTGCTGCGGTCCCCTGATTCTCGATGTCGGGCGCTACAGTTTTCCCGTGCGCGCGTTCGGGACTTTCCCGGAAAAGAAGGTCTGCGTCGGCTTCATGAGGCATCAGACCGTGCCGACCTGGGTGAACGGCTTCCAGGTGGATCTCGGGACCATAGAGTTTTATCCGGCGGGCAGCGAGTTGAATTATCGCGCCGGCGAGCACGGGGAATGGGTGGCGATCATGCTCGAGGAACAGCACTTGCAGGCCGCCGCCCTGCGACGGCTGGGCCGTGAGCTGGATCTGCCGCGCGGCGGAGCCCTGAGCTATCCCGTTCCCAAGGGCCCGCGGACGGAATTGGAGCGCTGTGTCCGCCGGTTGATGGCCGCGGACAAGGTCCGTCTGGCGGCGATCGAGAGTTTCACCGGACTGGTGGCCGAAATGCTCGGCACCTTGCAAGGGAAGCGCATCGAATCCCTTGTCCGCCGTTCACACTGGAGGAGGGAAATCCTCAATCAGGTCGATCGCTGTCTGCGGAGCCGCATCGGCCAACCATTCGACGCGCGCTGGCTTGCGGAAAGAGTGGGAGCCACCGAGCGGACCATCCAGAGGCAGTTCAGCGAGGCCTTCGGCATTTCCCCCCGCCAGTGGGCGAGATGCCTCGCGCTGCATCAGGCCAGAAAGCGCTTGAAGGCGGCCGACGAACGCGTGCTCACCGTGGAGGGCATCGCCAGTGAAACGGGTTTCGCCCACATGGGGCGCTTCGCCGGCTACTATCGCGATCTCTTCGGCGAACTTCCCTCCGACACCCTGGCCCGGGGAGCCGTCGGCTCGCCCGGAATCGGGTGAAACCGCGCGGACGCCGGTTCCATATCCCGCTGGCCGTGGCAAGGAACGACCTTCGGCAAAGGACCGGAGCCCGGCGATCCCAAGCCAGTCCCGCGGAACAAGACCGGAACGGAAGTTGGAAGAAACCCGCCCCGTCCGCAAACGAACGGGGCGGGCGTGAAAACGGCCGTCACTTGCCTTGTTAGAGGGTTGATTTTCATGGTGTGTTGTCAGGATGGCGCGCTGGCGGCTGACGCGGGTTCGGGGATTGCCGGGTTGGTGTTTGTCAGGTGGGTGAGTTTCTTGGCATATCGCTCGGCAAGGATCGGGCCGGCGATGCAGGTGCTGACGACAAGGACGAGCACGGCGTTCACGTACGATTGGTCGAGCAAATGTTCGCCCGCGGGGTTCACCGTCTTGTAGGCGACCACGGCGGAGGCGAGCGTGGCGGCCATCTGCGGCAGCGAGAGTGCCCAGACGAGCTGGGTCCCGGCACGAGTACCCCCGAAGACCAGCTTGGCGAACCACGCGGCGAGCCCCTTTCCGATCAGGAGCGCCAGGATGAAACCGATGACCAGGCCGGGCTGCGTGACGACGGTCTGCCCGAGCAAGTGGAAATTCACCAGGAAGCCGGTGGTGAGAAAAAAGGCCGGGATGAAAATGGCCTGCGCCGTGACCTCGAGCTGCTCGACGGCGAACTTCCCGCGTACGGCGCGTTTCACCGCGATGCCTGCGAGGAAGGCGCCGACAATGCCCTCGAGCTGGATGAAATGCGCCGCCTCCGCGCACACCGCAATGACCACTAACAGGATCATCACCCGGACCTCGGCCTTCTGCCCCCAGCGGATGATCGCCTTCCGCGCGAGGTTTCCCGCGCCGAAGAGGACCAGCGGCACGTAGATCGCAAGTTCCAGCAACTGCGTGCCGAGAAAGGCCCATGAAAACCCGTTGAGGTGGACGCTCACCGTCACCGCGAGGACCAGCATCGAGGCGATGTCGGTGAATATCGTGCCGCCAACCACCATCGTCACCGCCGGGTGTGAGGTGAGTCCGAGCCGATGGATGATGGGAAACGCGAGCAATGTGTGCGAGGCGATCAGCGACCCGATCAGCAGCGAGCTGTTCCAGCCATTGCCGGTCATCCGCCCGAGCGCGATGCCACCGAGGAAAGGCAGCAGGAAAGTCAGCGTGCCGAAGGTCAGCGAGCGATTGCGGGATTTCCTGAACTCCGCGAGATCAATCTCGAAGCCGACGAAGAACATGAACAGCAGTTTCCCCACTTCCGCCAGCAAGGTGATCACGGCTCCATCCGCTCTGATGATTCCCAGCATGTTGGGACCGAGAAGGATGCCCGCGAGGATGAAACCCAGGACGGCGGGCAGCCGCAACCGTTCCATCGCCTTCGGCAATAGCACCGATAGCCCGATCGCCAGGGCGAAGCGGGTCAGTAACGTCAGGTGTTCGTTGATTCCTTCCATGGTTGTTCACTTCGCCCGCTCGATGTCCGACAACTTCCACGTCTTGTCGTAGAGCGGTTCCAGCGGACCGTAGAAGCGGATCATGGGGAACCAGCCTTTGCCGGGCACGGTCCTGATCCAGTTCTTCTCCTGGCCGGGCGGCATCCGGGGACCGAAGTAAACATCGACCGAGCCATCGGCATTGCTCTTCGGGCCACCATACAGGCTCACCGAGGGAAAGGGCTGGCCGTTTTGCAGCTCGGACCGGCTGAGCGAATCGTAAACGAGCACGGACCAGAAATCCTTGGCGGGCAC
>CAZYHO010000316.1:0-2488 GCA_964647495.1 uncultured Akkermansia sp.
ACGCGGCGGCCGTTGCGGTCGAAGAAGACGTGGCCTTCGGCGAGGGCGAAGATGGTGTAGTCGCGGCCGAGGCCGACGTTTTTGCCCGGGTGCCACTTGGTTCCGCGCTGGCGGATGATGATGTTGCCCGGGATGACGTGTTCGCCGCCGAATTTCTTGACGCCGAGGCGTTTGCTGTGGCTGTCACGCCCGTTCTTGACGGAGCCTTGTCCTTTTTTGTGAGCCATGATGAAGTCGGGTTGAGTGGTGGGGGCGGCCGGCGCGGAGGCCGATCGAGCGGGTGGGTGGGGAAAATCAGGCGAGGGCGGTGATCTGGAGGCGGGTCAACTGCCTGCGGTGGCCCTTGGTGCGGTGGTAGCCTTTGCGGCGGCGGTACTTGAAGGCGGTCACCTTCGGGGCGCGGAATTGCTCGACGACCTTGGCGCGCACGACGGCTCCCTCGACGAGGGGGTTGCCGATGCAGGCGGTTTCGCCGTCGTTCATATACAGCACGTCGCTGAACGACGTTTCGTCACCGACCTCGAGGGCCAGTTTCTCAACGTCGAGCGTATCGCCTTGTTTGACTTTGTATTGTTTGCCGCCGGTTTTGAAAATCGCGTAGGCCATAAGGAAGTTCGGGTTCTCCGCCTTGGGGCGGTACTGGTGGCCGGGGGGTGCTGACGCCAGCGCCTCCTCCGGTCAAACGGGCCGGTAAAATCCACAGGCTGGGGATTTCGGCAAGGAGAAAGTTTCAATCCTGTTGAAATCCTGGCGAAACGCCGTTTTAGTTGCCGATGCAAGAGTGGCTTCTGACAGTGGGGGTGCTGGTGGCCGGTCTCGGCCTCCGCACCTTCGACCATCCGTTGATGAGGAAGGCGGGGGCGCTCTGTTTCCTGGCGGCGAGCTACCTTGGCGCGCTGGCGCTGAGCGGCAGCCACGCGGCCGGCTGCGCGGCGGTGGCGGCGTGGTTTTTCCTGCCGTGGCTGGAAATTCTCGTGCGCATCCGCCATCTGCGCCTGCCGTTGGAGAAGCCGTTGAAGTCCGCTTTCCCCCCCTCGGCGGACCGGTTTCCGCAGCTCGGCGAGATGAGCGCGGAGATCGAGGAGGCCGGGTTCGAGCGCGTGGAGGACATGACATTCGAGTGGGACGGGTCGAGCCAGTTCATGCGGCTTTTCCATCATCCGCGGGAGCGCTTTCAGGCTGTCGTGACGCTGCTCGAGCAGGGGAGCATGGCGCTGGCCTGGGTCAGCGTGTCGTCCCGCCTGGGGGACGGCCGGACGTGGACGACGTGGAACTACCCGTTTTCGTACACGATGATGCTGCCGCCCGAGACGCGGCTGAACTCGGTGCTGGACGCCGGTTCGTTTGAGGGCCTGGTGGGCGCGCACCGGGAGTTTTTGTTGTCCGACGGCATGCAGCCCGAGGAGATGGAGCCGACCGATCCCGACGCCTTCGCGGAGGTGATCCAGCGCGAGATGCGGCGCCAGGTGGACCACAATCTGGACCAGGGCGTGATCATGCTGGCGGGAGAGGGGACATTCCGGTATTCGTTCCGGGGGTATCTGTTTTTGTGGCGGCAATTCCTAAGGGACATGGTGCGCCTCTCGTAACCACTGCATGAAAATCCGGATGCTCGCCAGGTCCATGGGCCTTTCGTGGAAATTGCCGCTCCTCGCCGCGTTGTGCCTGGCTCCGGTCCTGGGGGCGGCCACGCTCACGAGCAGCGACGGCAAGACGCGGGAGTTTCCGGTGGTGGTGTCCGCCGCGCCCGCCGGGCTGACGGTGCGCGAATCGCCCGCCGGCCGGGACATCGTGATCCTGTGGTCGCGGCTCGACGCGGCGAAGTCGGCGGAGGCGAACGAGTGGTTCGAGGAAGCGCGGACGAAAGCGGCCGCCGGCGAGACGGTCGCACTCAATCTCGGACTGCCCGAACCCGTGCGCCCGGAACCCGCGCGTCCGTCCGGGCCGGTCGCACCGCAGGCGGAGTGGCGCTCCGAGAAGCTGACGGTGGAGGGAGGCAAAGGGAAGAATTTCAGCCGGCTGTCGTTGTCGGCCTATGTGCATCGCGAGGTGGCGGTGCCGCGGCTTGCGCTGGTCTGGGTGGGATCGCCGAGTCCGCTGGCCAAACGCGGGGATGCGGCGGACATGGCGCGCCGGATGCATGGGGCACTGGTGGTGGCTGATTTCGAAGGGGCAGACGCGCAGACCGCCGACGGGAGCGGCCAGGCCCTCGTCTCAGGCGTGGCTGACCTGCTGCGGCAAACGCGCGTGCCGACGGATCGTGGTCCCGGCCAGGCGGCCGCGCCATCCGCCGCGCCATCCGGTCTGTCCGCCGGGGCGGCTGTGGAGGCGGGCTCCACGGGCGAGGCGAAGGACACTAAGGACACTAAGGACGCAAAAGGTGAAATGGACGAAGAAGCGGAAGGGGGGGCGGAAGTCGAGGGCGGTGCGGAGGCTGCCGCTCCGGGCGGGGGCGCCGCCATCATTTTGATCGGGAGCGGTGATGCCC
>CAZYHO010000316.1:2498-6070 GCA_964647495.1 uncultured Akkermansia sp.
GGCAAACGCGCGTGCCGACGGATCGTGGTCCCGGTCAGGCGGCCGCGCCATCCGCCGCGCCATCCGGTTTGTCCGCCGGTGCGGCTGCGGGGGATGGCGCCACGGGCGAGGCAAAGGACGCTAAGGACACTAAGGAGACTAAGGACACTAAGGACACTAAAGGTGAAGAGGACGAAGAAGCGGAAGGGGGGGCGGAAGTCGAGGGCGGTGCGGAGGCTGTCGCTCCGGGCGGGGGCGCCGCCATCATTTTGATCGGGAGCGGGGAGGGCGCGGGATTCGTCTGGAACCTGCTGTGCGCGCGGCCGCAGGATGTCGTGGCCGCCGTCGTGATCGATGGCGTGCTGCGCGCCGAGCCGACGGCCGGCGCATTCTCGACCCCCTGCCTGTTTCTGCAAAGCCCGGCGTCCGCTCCGGGAGAAGTGCCGTCCACGGCGGTTTCGGCCGACATGACCCGCCCGGACAACGTCTGGCGCTATTATTCGACCGACGGCTGCCGCTGGTGCATCGCCTCTCCGTCCGGAGATCCGCTGGCGCTCGCCGTGGCGTTCGCCCGCGATGTCGCCGCCGCGTCACCGTACGTCGAGGCCATGGAGACCCTCGAAAGCTGGCAAAACAACAAATTGCGCCACCGGATCCCGATGCCGGTGCTCAACGCCAAGAATTACAAGGAGCAGGCATTTCGCCTCGCCACCCCGGATGGCCGTTCGGTTTTCCCCGTGGCCTCGAAAACCGGCGCCGCCAGAAATGACCTCGTCTGGGTGCCGAGCGCCGCCTTCGCCGCGCGCCTGGCAGTGAGGTAAGCGTGGAAACACGCAAGCCAGTCCGCAATCGTAATCAGGGCATGGAAGCCGGAGCGGATATGTCCGGTGCTGGCGCCTCGGGCGCCTGGACCGCGGGGGTGGCGGGATCGGGATCGGCGGCGGGCGGTGGAGTGGTTTCGACGGTGGGCGCGGGCTGGGTTTCGGGCAGGGTGGCGTGGAGATCCTGGGCGCGTTTGAGCGCCTGTTCCGCCCTGTCCCGCGCATCCTGGGCCGTGCGGATGGCGAGTTCGGCTTTCTTGAGATCTTCGCGCAACGTGTTGACGTCTGGCAGAGCGAATTTTCCGGTGGTGACGCCGGCGAGCAGGGACTTGATGTCGGCTGCCGGGATGGCGAGGCTTTCGACGCGGCCCGAGCGGGCGATGTCCAGGCCGACGATCTGGCCGTCCAGATCGACGAGCGGGCCGCCGCATTCTTCCGGGGCGAGGACGAGGTCGTGCTGGAAGACGTTGAAGAAACTGTGGCGGTGGCGGCTGAGGCGGCCGCTCATGAGCACCATGGGATCGTGCTCCTGCCCGAAGCGGGCCATCGATTCGCGCCGGTCCATGAGGGTCAGGCGGATTTCGATTTCCTCCTCGCCGCGCTGGACTTTGAGAGCGATTTCCTGGCCTGGTCTGCGGCGGCTGATTTCGCCGACGAGCGCGTCCCGGGAGGTGACGGCCACGCCATCGACCGAGAGGATGATATCGTCTGTTTTGAGGCCGGCATCGTCGGCGGCGCCGCCTTCGAATACGCGCTCGATGGCCGCGGGTCCGTCCTCTTTCCAGCGGAGATGCACGCCCATGTAGCCACGGGGCGGCTGATAGCGATTGCGCAGGCCGACGCTGGCCACGCCGACCGCCGCCACACCTTCGCCCGGGCCGGGCGCCGCGAGAAAACTGCCGGGCGCGGGGACCGGGCTGTCGGTCCAGGTGACCGGCTTGAGGCCGGTCGCGTCGACTTTGAGGAGCGCGAGGTCGTAGGCATCGAGACGGTCGGTCACGGTGGCGGCGAGGCGCAGGCCGCCGGAGAATTCGACTTCCAGTTTTTTGTCCGGATCCAGTTCGCTGGCTTTGCTGAGCAGCCAGCCGTCGGTATGCACGGCGGTGGCCAGGGCGGTGTGTGCGCCGCCGGAGATCACTTTGTGGGTCGAGCGGGCGGCGTCGGCGACGAGCGGGTTGAAGGCTTTTTTGATGGATGCCTGTTCGCGGCCGTAGGCGCGGTCGAATCGCATCGGGTTGCGTCGCTCCGGCTGGTTCGAGCGCTGGGCGGGCGCCTCGATGGGGAGGAGCAGTGCGAGCAGGGCGCCGGCCAGGGTGGCGGCGTGCAGGGGACGGATCCTTGGTTTCATGGCGCGGTCGGGGTGGGAGCGGGAGCGGGCGGGGCGGCGAGGGTGATCGATATGTCCGTCTCGGTGCCGTCGGCGCGGCGCACGCGCAGGGTGACCGAGTCTCCGGGCGTGCGGCCAGCCAGGGCGCTGGCCATGCCGATGGCGCCGCCGGGCGGCGCACCGGCCAGCGCGATCACTTCGTCGCCGGGTTTCAGGCCGGCTTGCTCGGCCGGGCTGGCCGGGGCGACCTCGACGATGCATACGCCGGGGCCGGCTTCGGCGTCCACCAGATCGACGCCGACCCACAGGCTGGGCGGTGGGGGGGTGGCGCGCGTCATGCCCAACTGGCGGACCGACTGGCGCGAGAGGAGGATGAGGCGGAGATCGGTCTCCTCGCCGGCTTCGCGGCGGACGCGCAACTGGACCGGATCTCCGGCGCGCTGGCGGCTGATGAGCCGGATGAAACTGAGATAGTTTTTCAGTTCGACGCCCTCGAAATGCGTGATCACGTCTCCCTCGCGCACACCCGCCAGGGCGGCGGGGCCGTCATCGATCACGGCACGGACACGCACGCCTTGGGTGGTATCGGGATCGAGGTCGGCGCCGATGACGGGGCGGTCGGGATCGGACTGGCCGAGGCTGAGGCCGCCCCATTGCTCTCCCCGGAGCAGCCGCTGCCAGTCGGTGTGGAAATTGTCGATGCCGACATGGCGGTTGACGGTGAGGGCGCCGCCGATCGAGCTGTGGATGCCGATCAGCTTGCCGTCGAGGTCGAACAGCGGGCCGCCCGAATCCCCGCCGATGAGCGTGCAGTCGGTGAAAAAGGCGCCGAAATTGTCCCGGCCCCAGATGCGGCCGACGCGGACCGGCGGGCTGCGGTCGTCCTCGAAGCCGCCCGGTTGTCCGAGAGCGACGACCCAGGATCCCTTGGCGACGTCGTCGGAGGCGCCGAGTTCGACGAACGGCCAGTCATCCTGGGCGGGGTCGATGATTTTGACCATGGCGGCGTCACACGAGCGGTTGGCGCCGAGCACCTCGCCCTTGACGCGGCGGCCGTCGGGAAAGACGACGACCACTTCCTTGCTCTCGCCGTCTTCCACGATGGCATCGGTCACGTGCGCGGCGGTCAGGATCAGGCCGTCCCGGCTCACGATGACGCCGCTGCCGGTTCCCACCGGCGAACGGCTCGTGATGGCGACCACCGCGGGCATGACCCGCTCGACCACCGCCTTGACCTGCGTCTCGCGTTCCTTGAACTCCCGGAGCGTCGGCTCGGCGGCCGAAACCGTATGAATCGATACGCCGACCCCGGTCATCAGGGCCAGTGAGCACACGAGCATCGGGATCACGCGCTTCATTTTAAACTGTCAGAAGCATAGGGCGCGCCAGTTTTTCTGGCAAGGCCGGCGTGCGGGCAAAATTGCCCAAGGCGCCGTCGGGGGGGG
>CAZYHO010000317.1:0-6069 GCA_964647495.1 uncultured Akkermansia sp.
TCGCGGCGCCGGCGGCGTGGGCCGGGATCAATTCGTTCACGGCATCGCCGGCCGTGTATTTGCCGGGCCAGGAAGTGACGCTGGCGTGGAATGTGACGCCCGGCGATGTGCTGTCGATCGAGCCGGGGATCGGTTCCGTGGTCGGGGCGACCGGCAGCCTGAAGCTCGCACCGGCCGAGGAGGTGACCTACCGGTTGATCAATGCGACGAGCGGGACGAACGCCGAGGTCACGGTGAGGCCGACGCCGCCGACGCGGCTGCGCCATCGCTGGAGTTTCAACGAGGCGGGTGGCGAATCGGTGAATGACTCGGCGGGCGGCGAGCACGGCGTGATCCGCGGGAACCCGTACGACCGGATCGGAGCGCCGGCGGGCGGACCCAACCCGGGCCAGGTCGCACTGCTCGGCGGGCCAAGCGCCACAGCGGCGTACATCGACCTCCCGAACAGCCTGCTTTCCCGGTATCGCGAGGTCACACTCGAAGGCTGGGTCACGGTGAACGGTCCGGCGACGAACGCCCGATTGTTCGACTTCGGCAACGGCGCGGCGGGAGAGCTGGCCGGGCCCGGTGGCGTGGCGACGCCGATCGAGTATCTGGCGCTCTTTTCGCAGATCGGGGCGAACCAGGCCTCCAAACGCCTGATCTTCCGCGACAACAACACGGACAACCGGGTCGACATCCCGGATCCCGTGACGGCCGGCGCCGAGTTCCATTTCGCCGTCGTGTACGACGCCAAGGGAAACAACGGCAACACACCGCAGCTCCAGTACTACAAAAACGGAACGCGCCTCGGGTCGGTGAATACAAATTTCCAGCTCGCCAATCTGATTGACGTCAACAACTGGCTCGGCCGGTCGAACAACACGAACGACGCCAACCTCAACGGCAGCTTCAATGAATTCCGCCTCTGGGAAGGCGTGCTCACCCCCGCCGCGCTCGCCGACAGCCGCGCCGCCGGCCCGGACACGCTGCCGCTCACCCCGCGCATCGATCACTTTCAGTCGTACCCTGCGCCGACGACCACGATCTACAGCGGCACACCGGTGCGCATCGGCTGGGTGGCCGCGAATCCGGACGGCGCCGGTCCGCTGACGCTCTCGCTCAGCGGCGTCGGCGCGCTCGCCGCCCCGACCGGCACGATCACGGTCACTCCGGAGCGCACCACCACGTACACGCTCACCGCCGCCAACTCCGCAGGCGCCCGCACCACCAGCTTCACGCTCACCGTCATTCCGGTCGCTCCACAGGCGCAGTCGCTCTCCGTCACCGTGCCGTACCAGGCGCCCACCCCTGTGACATTCGCCGCCACCGACCTCGATACTCCGGCGGCCAACCTTGTCTTCTCGATCGTTCAGCCGCCCGCCCACGGCACGCTGACCGGCACGGGCAAAGAGCGCACATACACGCCCGCGGCCGGGTTCTCCGGGCTCGATTCCTTCACGTACAAGGCCAGCGACGGGACCAACGATTCCAATGCCGCCATCGTCACGCTCATGGTGCTGCCGGCGCCCCGGCCGCCCACCGCGATCGCCCTCAGTGAATCCGCGTATTCGTCCGCCCTGGCCGGCGGCTCGCTTGCCGGCCGGCTCCAGGCCACCGACGGAAATCCGGACGACCGGTTCACGTTCGCGCTGGTCTCGGGCGCCGGCGATACCGACAATGCCTCGTTCACCATTTCGGGAAACCAACTGATCGCCGCGCGCAGCCTCACCGGTGATGCCGGCCGGACACTCTCGGTGCGGATCCGCGTCACGGACAGCGCCGGCCTTTCCTACGAACAGGTGCTCTCGCGGACGGTCGTCGCCGACGCTCCCCACGTGAAAATCACGGAGATCAACTACAACCCGTCCCGCAACACGCTGCTCGCCGAGTACATCGAACTCTACAACCCGCTGCCCACCACCGTCACGCTCGACGGCTGGCGATTCGTCAACGGCATCGATTACGCCTTCCCTCCGGGCGCCACCATCGCGCCCGGCGGCTACCTCGTGGTGGCCCAGGATCCCGCCACGATCAGCGGGCTTTACGGAGTCACCGCGCTGGGGCCATGGGAGGGCGGCCTCTCGAGCGACGGCGAGGAAATCGAGCTGCGCGATGCCGGCGGCGCCACGGTTGACCGCGTCGATTACGGCGTCACGGCGCCTTGGCCCGCTCCCCCCAACGGCCGCGGTCCGTCGCTCGAATTGATCCACCCGTCATTGGACAACGACACCGGCGGGAGCTGGCGGGCAAGCACGGCGTCGGCCTCCGCCGTGAATTACGTGGAAGCGGGCGGCGGCGACTGGCGTTTCCGCCGCGGCGTCAGCGAGGCCTCCACTCCCATCGGCGCCTGGCGCCTGCCGGAATTCATCGAGCCCGTCGATCCCGAAGACGAGACGAGAAACTGGGCGGGTTGTGTCATGCCGATCGGGTTGTTCAAACGCAACAGCAACACGCCCGTGGCCGCTCTGCCCGAGACCGGCGTCACGCTGAAGACACAGCTTCCCGACATGGCGCGATTCGCGGGAGCCGGCTTCACGGCGTCTTACCGCAGCGTGTTTCTGCGCAAAACATTCACCGCCTCCGGCCCGATTCCGCGCTCGCTGCTCCTGCGCGTCATGCACAACGATGCCGCCATCGTCTGGCTCAACGGCATCGAAGTCGCCCGCTTCGGATTTCCCCCCGGCGCGCCCGCCGACCCGGCCTTCAACACAGTGGCCGTGTACGAAAGCGGCATCGACCCGTGGAGCGAGCTGGTTCTCATGAATACGGACACGCTCGTCCGCCCGGGCGCCAACGCCAACGTGCTCGCTATCCAGGGGTGGGCGAAGGCGCCGCAACCGCGCTCGGAACAGGAAGATGCCGGAAGTTACAACCACTGGGACTTCTGCATCGACGCCTCGCTCGGCAGCCTGCCCGAAATACTCGGCACGCCGGGCGCCCAGAATTCCGTCCACTCCGCCATCGCGCCGCCGGTCGTGCGCAATGTCACCCATTCCCCGTCCAGTCCGAAATCGTGGGAGCCCATCACCGTGACCGCCCGCATCGGCGATGCCCAGGGCGTCGGGCCGGTCCAGCTCCTCTATCAGGTATGTCCCGCCGGCGCGTTCATCCCGTCCACCCTGCCGCGCACGAACGCCCAGATTCTCGCCAATCCGTATCAGCCGCTCCCGCCCAACCCGGCCTTCGAAGATCCCGCCAACTGGACCGCCATCGCGATGGTCGACGACGGCTCGGTCCTTGGTGACATCGCGGGCGACGGCTTCTTCACCGCGCTGATCCCGGCCCAGCCACACCGCGCCCTGGTCCGCTACCGCATCGTCGCCGAAGATCTGCAAGGCGCCAGCGTGCGCGTCCCCACACCCGACGATCCCCGGAAAAACTTTGCCCTCTTCGTGTACGATACGCTGCCGGCCTACACGCGCGGCTCATCGGCCATCGCGCCAGACACCCTGGCCACGCTGCCGGTGTACCACTGGATCATGCGCGCCGCCGACTACACCGCGCTGCTCGCCTACTCCGGCGGCAACCAGTTCGCCAATAATTCGGCGCTCAACAACCTGCTCGCGCGCCACTACGAGAATCACGAAGGCGCGCTCGTCGTCGGCGACCAGGTCATCGACCACGCGCTCGTCCGCCTGCGCGGCGGCAACAGCCGGTACATGGGCAGCGGGAAACGCCATTTCCGTTTCAATTTCCCGAAGGGCACACCGCTCCACGCCACCGACGAAGCCGGCCGCCCCTATCCCCGGCCCTGGGAGGAAATGCTCTTCAACAAGCTCTTCGGAAACAAGGGATATTACGACTGGGGCCTGACATACGAGGTCGGCGCCAAACTCTGGTCACTCGTCGGCGTTCCGATGCCGGAGTCACATCACCTCCACTTCCGCGTCGTCCGCCACGCCAATGAAAACGATGCCACCAACGGCGACTTCTGGGGGCTGTACCAGGCGCTCGAACTGCCGGAGGGAAAAAACTTTCTCGATGCCCGCAGCCTGCCCAAGGGCAATTTCTACAAGATGACCGACTGGCAGCAGAATGGCGAAATGAACCGCCGCTATCTCGCCGCCGGCGCCCCGCAGTTCGGCGAGGATTTCGATAACATCCGGTACAACGTGCACCAGACCACGCCGCAGGCGGATCTCGAACGCTACATCGACATGCCGCTCTGGTACCGGTACAACGCCGTCCAGGAAGCCATCCGGCACTACGATATCTTCGTGGAGCCCACCGGACGCCACCGCATCAAGAACCTCATCTGGTATTTCATGCCGAAGGCCGGCACCGATGGCCTCGGCCAGCTCATTTACATGCCGTACGACTGGGACGCCAGCTTCGGCCCCAACTGGAACAGCGGCTGGGATTTCGTGCACAACGCGCTCTACGATCACTATAACATCCCTGACTCGCCGACCTGGCTGCTCCCGAAGCTCAATCGCACCGCGATGCGCGTCGAACACCGCAATGCCATACGCGAATTGCGCGACCTCATCTGGTATCGCGATCCGACCACGGGCCGCGGCCCGCTCGACGATATCATCGATGACGCCGTCGCCCCCATCGGCGCGTTCTGGCCGGCCGACCGCCTCCGCTGGCCGTCCACAGGCGCCCAGGGAGACCACGCCGGCGGGGCGCCGTTCAAGGCGCAGGACATGAAGAATTTCGCCTTCACCGGCTGGACCGACACCTTCAACAACGATCCGACCGTGCCCGCCGGCGGCCGCGCCGTCCATCTCGCCTCCATTTCCAACGTGTCCGATAACGGCCAGTTGCCCGCCACGCCGGCCATCGGGTACGCCGGGGCGGCAGGTTTTCCCGTTGACGGGCTCGTGTTCACGTCCTCGCCCTTCAGCGATCCGCAGGGACCGGCCACTTTCGCCGCCATGCAGTGGCGCGTCGGGGAAATCACCGATCCGCAGGCGCCCGTGTACGATCCCTCGGCGCCGCGGATTTACGAAGCCATGGCTGTTTGGGACAGCGGCGAGGTTGCCACCTTCAGCGAAAACGTGACGCTGCCGCCCTCGGCGCTGCGCATCGGGCATACGTACCGCGCCCGCGTGCGCCACAAGGACAATACCGGCCGCTGGGGCCACTGGAGCGCGCCGCTGCAATTCACGCCCAGCGGATCCAACTACGTCGATATCCTCCGCGGCGCCCTCATGGTCACGGAAGTCATGTATCATCCCGCGCCGGCCAGCCAGGCGGAGGTGGCGGCGGGTTTCGTCGAGGCCGATTTCGAATTCATCGAGCTGCAGAACATTTCTTCGACGCTGACACTCGATCTCACCGGCGTCCGCCTGACCAAGGGCGTCGACTTCGATTTCGTCGGCAGCGCGATCACGAGCCTGGCGCCGGGCCAGCGGGTTCTCCTCGTCAACAACCTGGCCGCTTTCGCCATGCGATACGGCGCTGCCGGAAAACCGATCGCCGGCGAATGGGAAGAAGGCGACAACCTGAGCAATTCAGGCGAACAGTTGAAAGTCAGCTTCGGCGCCGGCGATCCGATTCAGGATTTCGTCTTCGACGACGGCGCTCCCTGGCCGGTGCAGGCGGACGCCGGCGGATGGTCGCTCGTTCTGCGCGCTCCGTTTTCCGCGCCGGATCACACGCTCGCGGAAAACTGGCGCGCCAGCTCCGTCTTCAACGGCACACCAGGCGCCGGTGACGGCCTCTCGTACGCGGAATGGGCCGCGCAATTCGGCGTGACCGACCCGCTCGCCGACGACGACGCCGACGGCCTCTCCAACATCCTCGAATACGCCTTCGGCGGCACCCCGGCCACGAACGACTCCGCCCGCCTCCCGGTCGTCACGCTCCAGCCACACACCGTCGGCGGGCAGACCGATGACTATCTCACGCTCACGCTGCGCCGGCAGATCGACGCCGATCCGATCACCACCACGGCCGAATGGTCCGCCACGCTCGCCGAAAGCGCCTGGTCTGCTAACGGCGTCCGGGTCTCCAGCACAGCCGACCCGGCCGCGGGCGTCATCATCGAAGTCTGGCGCGCTCCGGCCCCGGTGTCCGCCTCCGCCTGGCAGTTCGGCCGCGTCCGCGTCATGCTGCCGTGACTGCCCGATATTTGTGTCG
>CAZYHO010000318.1:0-6065 GCA_964647495.1 uncultured Akkermansia sp.
GTTCGTGCAACAATCCGCCATGCCTTCAGGGTGGCCTTTGCCGGAACCTCTTCATGATTCCTCCCCTCAAGTGTACAAACTCGATGGACGGGGCGTCCCGCCCCGTCCATCGATCGTCCCGCTCCTGGTAGCGGAAAACATGTGCGCGAACAGGACGTCCGCGGCTCAGGGTGTGACCACGATGACGCGATAGTTCTGTTGATCCGGCGCCGGGACAGGCAGAGTCAGGGTTGTCTGGGTCGTGGTCGCCGGCCCGGCGGCGGCGGGGACCTGGGCGCCGACGGGCGCCCACCCTCCTGCAGTGAGGAGGGGGGATACCTGCACCTGATAAGTCTTTCCGGGCACACTCGACCATTCGATCGTGAACTGGTTGCCCGCTGTTGTGGCGCTCAGCGCACGAAAGACGCTCTTGGGGTCATTCGGGTCCGTGCCGGCGATGGCTTCGGCGGCGTCGGATTGGCCGTCGCCATCCGAGTCCATGCCGACCGGCGGCGGTCCGGTGGCTTCCAGTTCGAAGACCCCAAGGAATCCTCCGCTGGAAGCGCCGCCGGCGTTGCCGATGATACGAAGGCCGACGATGCCTGTCTGCGGCGGCGTCAGGTTAAAGTGCGCGGTGGCACGGGTCGGATTCGGATTGGCGCCGCCGCCGATGCCATGGCCTTCAAAGACGGTGAGGTAGTCCGATGTGTGGGCCGCGGTGGTCCACGTCACGCCGTCAGCCGTCACCTGGATGGTGGGCTCGGTCAGATAAGTGTCTCCCGCGAGCACGCCGCCGGGTCCCGGATCGACGCCGGGCGGGCCGAACCAGCCGCCGTCGGTGAAGGTGGCGAGCGTCAGATCAAGGCTGTCGATGCTCGCCTTGCGGCCTGTGGGCCACAGCAGCCCGGCGTAACTCACCGGTTCCACGCCCTCGCCGCCGTCCCATGTGTCCACGCGGCTGTTGGCATTGCCGTCGTTGACGTGCCGGTGCAGCCCGATGTGAGGGAAGAGGCGGCCACTGTCATCGTCGATGGCGTCGTTCGTGCCGATGATACCGGTGGCGTAAAACGCCGGGTTCGGTCCGCCGAGCGTGCTGACGTCCTTGACCTCGACCTCGAAGATGCCGAGGAAACCGCTGCTGGAGGTGCCTCCTTCCGTTCCGATCAGCCGGATGCCGTCGATGCCGGCCGCCGGCGTATCCAGGGCGAAGATCACGGTGGCGGAGCGCAACCCTTCCGGGCCGGGAATGACCTGGCCGGTCAACGCGGCGATGTAATTGGAGGTGTGCGGCACGGTGGTCCATGTGCGTCCGCCGTCGCCGGTCACCTGCACTGCCGGCTCCGCGAGGAAATCGGGCGCCTGAAGCATGCCACCGCCGCCAGGATCGGCGGCATTCACGCCGAACCAGCCGCCGTCGCCGAAAATCGAGAACGTCACCTCCAGGCGGTCGACGGCCACTTCACGCGGCTCCGGCCAGAGAATGCCCACGAAACTCGCGGGGAAGTCGATGGTTTCGATGTGATTGTTGGCATTGGCATTCCAGTTATCGACACGCGTGTCGTAATTGCCATCATTTATGTTCACCGGGATGCCGGCCTGCCAGAGGCGGACACCGGGTTGGTCGCCGATTTCCTCGATGACACCCATGATGCCGGACCCCTCGCGGGCGATATTCGGATCCGTCCGCGCAGCATCGATGGCGGCAAATTCCCAAACCCCAAGGAAGCCGGCGCTGGCCGTGCCGCCTTCCGAACCCATCAGCCGAACGCCGCGCAAGTTCGCCAGCGGCGTGTCGAGCACGAAGACAGCGGTGGCCGTTGTCGGCGCGCCGAAATCCGCCGTCGGCAACGGATGCCCGTTAAAAACCGACAGGTAATTGGACGCACTCCCGACCGTGCTCCAGGTCGTGCCATCGGTCGTCACCTGAACGAGCGGCTCCTCCAGATAGCTGAAGTCGGGATCGTCAGGATCATGGGTCAAATAATTGTTCGTGCCCGGCCCCATGCCTCCCGGCCCGAACCAGCCGCCGTCGAAAAACACGGCCATCGTCAATTCAACCCGGCTGATGCTTTGCGTGAGGGGTGTGTCCCAGACCACTCCGACGTAGCAATAGGGGTCGGAGCGGCCGAAGGTGTCCACCCTGCTCGTGTAAAGCGCGTCATTGATGTTGGCGGCCACGCCGGCATTGGCATGAGGCGTTTCGAAGCCGTCTTCCGCCTCGGTGCTCGTCCCGAGAATCGCCGTGCCGGAAGGGGCAAGATTCGCGGGGATGCTGTTGGCGAGGGCGGGATTGGT
Source organism: uncultured Akkermansia sp. (assembly GCA_964647495.1). Classification (GTDB taxonomy): domain Bacteria; phylum Verrucomicrobiota; class Verrucomicrobiia; order Verrucomicrobiales; family V1-33; genus CAJBME01. The sequence continues at coordinate 2,275 of CAZYHO010000318.1, forward strand.
TCCCATGCGCACCTCGATGCCGTCGGCGAAGCCGTCGCCATCGGAATCCGTCACCAGCGGATTGGTCCCGTAAGTGTTGACCTCCTGCCCATCGGTCAACAGGTCGCCATCGGTGTCAGCCAATTTCGGATTGGTCTGATGTGTGTTGACCTCCGCGCCGTCACTGAGCCCGTCGCCATCGCTGTCCGCCACCAGAGGATCTGTCTGATGTGTGTTGACTTCCGCGCCGTCGCTGAGCCCGTCGCCATCGGTGTCGGCCACTTGCGGATTGGTTCCGGCGTTGAATTCCTGAAGATTGGTCAGGCCGTCCTCGTCGGGATCGAGCGCGGCGTCATTGACTCCGACATTGAGTCCGTTCAGTGTTTCCCACTCGTCATCCATGCCGTCGTTGTCCGAGTCACTGGAAAAAACTTCGACCTCCAGCTCGAAGACACCGATAAAACCGCGGGAAGCCTGGCCTCCGGACTCGCCGATAATGCGAATGCCGTCGATGCCCGCCTGCGGGGTGTTCAGGATGAAAGTGGCCATCCTTGAAGTGGGATTGGGGTTCGCGCCGCCACCGATGCCGTGGCCGGTCATGGTGGCGATGTAATTTGAGGTGAATTCCACGTCCGACCATGTGAGGCCGCCGTCGGCCGAAATCTGCACCTGGGGTTCGATCAGATAGTTGACAGGCTCCGTGCCCAGCACACCCCCCGCTCCCGGCCCCACCTCACGCGGGCCGAACCATCCGCCGTCAAAAAAGGTCGCGAATGTCAGCTTGAGCCGGCTGACAGCGTCCTCGCGGAGGGCCGGCCAGACGACGCCGACGTAGCTGAAGTCGTCAGTGGATTCGTGCGGCTGGCCGCCGTTCCATGTGTCGACGCGTGTGGCGGTGTCCCCGTCGTTGATGTTGGCGGCGGTGCCGACGTGCTCGTAGGGGGTGCCTTCTTCGGCGTTGATTTCGTAGTGCACACCGATGATGGCGATGCCCTCCGGTGCGATGTTCGCGTGCGCGATGCGTGGCGCCGCGCACAGGAATGCCGCCAGCACGACTGTGCCGGCTGATTGAAGCGGGGTTTTCATTTTACAGGGGTTGATTTTGAGTTGTCGGGAGGGAGGAAAATCCGGGATTTCGGCGATCGGCGGAAATCCGGAGCCGGCACTGACCTGCCCGCCATTACCGGCGCGCAGCCGGAGGCAAGCCGGCCCAGGGCCGGGCGCCTGAGCCAATCTATGTCAGATCACTTCCATCATGAGTACGCCGGTGTGGACGCCCCTGATGGCGAATCCCTCACCCGCTATGTTGGCCGCGCCGGCCACGCCGCAAATACAGAAGGAGGCCACCACGGCGAGAGTAGTGGAAGGACGGAGGAGTTGTGATGGTATTTTCATATGGCTTTGTCTGTCAGGAGTTTGAACCGGGAGATCGACGAAATGGGCATGCGGACGGGCAATGAGGCGGAGTGGAGCACCGAGGGATGGGGAAGGGGCTGGAGAGGGCTGGGGGGACATGATGAAGGGCACATGAAAAGGGTCGGAGATTGTCGAATAATCTCATTGTGTGCCGATTTTTTGCGCCAATGGCAAGCCCCGATTCAGCGATCGAACGCAAAATGTCGCCAAAAAACGACACGATTTTCCGTGCCTCGTGTGTCCGCAGAGTGTCTGTCACTGCGAAAGTGTTTTTTTGAACATTTTCTTCGAAGGCGAAATCTCCATGGGGGTTCGGTTTATGGGCGGTTTCGCCGACGGGTTCGGGCATTGCCGCAGGGGCGCATCAGGCGTATGTTCTGCAGTCGGGACTTGGAGAACCACGTTCCCGGCGCCACCGTCCGCCATGCATCCCCCGGTTCGACGATCGCCGAACGCCCGCGCGGCACACCGCCTCCGACTGACCGTCGCGGCGGCCCTGGTTTTGACCGCCGCGGCCGGGCTCTCCCCGGCCCAGGAATCCTATGAACGCGAACCGATCAACTATTGGACCACTCCGCTGAAGGATCCCGTCAGCCGGTTCAAGAGCGATCTCGAGAGTGGCGACTTGCAGATCGATGCCGCCAGCGAGCGAAGCTGGCTGAGCGGAGTGCTGGCCGCCTTGAAAGTGCCCGAATCCTCCCAGGTGCTCGTCTTTTCGAAAACGAGCCTCCAGCGAAACCTGATCGACCCGGCGACGCCGCGCGCCCTCTTCTTCAACGACGAGGTCTACGTCGGATGGGTTCCGGGCGGGGCCATCGAACTGGGCGCCCTCGACCCTGATGCCGGTCCTGTCTTTTACCTCCTCGAACGACCGGCCGCCCCGCTCGTCACAGCCGCCGGCCAGACCGCCCCGGGCCGGCCGACCGTCATCCGCGATCAGGAATGCCTGAGCTGCCACGCCGGATCCATGACTGGCCAGGTGCCCGGTTTCATGATCCGTTCGGTCTACCCGGACTTCCAGGGAAACCCGATCCTCACCGCAGGCACCAGGCTCACCGGCCACCACAGCCCGCTCGAGGAACGGTGGGGGGGATGGTACGTCACCGGATCGCACAACCCGATGCGCCACCTCGGCAACGCCCTGGCCCGCGCGACATCCCGGGGCGCGGACCTCGACATGGAAGCCGGCGCCAACGCCACATCTCTCGCCGGCTACTTCGATGTCTCACGCTATCCGCTCGATCAGAGCGACATCGTCGCGCTCATGGTGCTCGAACACCAGGTCACCCTGCACACGATGATGGCGCAAGCCCACTACGCGGTGAAATCGGCCCTGCATCGCGAGGAGGCGCTGCGCCGCGAAATGCCCGACGCCGGCCCCTCCCTCGGCGGGTCCACGCGCCGCATCATCGCTCACGAAGCCGCCCGCCTGGTCAAGAACATGCTTTTCGCGGACGAAGCCGCGCTCGCCGACGAGGGCGTCTCGTCGACTTCCACATTCGCCGAGGATTTCGCCCGCGGGGCGCCGCGCGACGCGTCCGGCCAGTCACTCAAAACGCTCCATCTCGGTTCGCGTCTCTTCAAGAACCGCTGCAGCTACCTCATTCACTCGGCGTACTTCGATGCCCTCCCCTCCCCGCTCCTCCGCGAAATATCGCTCCTTCTCCGCGAGGCGCTCGTCGGCGAGGACACCAACGGCCATGCCGCCCACCTCCGCCCGGAGGAAAAACAACGCATCGCCCAAATCCTCCGCGACACCAAACCGGACGTCGCCGGGGACTGGTGAGCCGCCCGTCCGCCCCCGCGCCGCGCCGTCACCCGAACTCCGGCCGAACCGCCAGCGCCCGCCTCAGCCGCGCCATGTACTCACGCCTCGATATGTCCACCGCCCCGAATTGCCGCAGGTGGGGGGTCGTCCATTGCGTGTCCAGCAACACGTATCCCCGCGCCCGCAACCGCTCGACGAGGCTCACCAGCGCCACTTTCGAGGCATCCGACACGCGGCTGAACATGCTCTCCCCGAAAAACGCCCCCCCCATCGCCACCCCATACAGCCCGCCGACAAGCTGGCCGTCCAGCCACGACTCGACCGAGTGTGCGTGCCCGAGGTAGTGCAGCCGCACGTAGCTTTTGTAAATCGTGTCGTCGATCCACGTCTCCCGCCGGTCCGAGCAGCTCCGCATCACGTCCGCAAAGGCGCTGTTCACCCGTATCTCGAACGGCGATTTCCTCAGCGCCCGCCTCAATCCGTGCGGCACATGAAACCCCTCATCCAACGGAATGATCCCGCGCGGATCCGGCGAAAACCACCCCATCTGCCCGCCCTGCATGGCCATGGGAAAGATGCCCGACGCGTACGCGTTGAGCAACAGCTCCGGATCAAGCAACGGCTGGCG